>NZ_CAXQBM010000040.1:0-29590 GCF_964222115.1 Alteriqipengyuania sp. | reverse complement strand
TGCTGCTGCGACTCGTGAACAGCGTCCATGAAGGCGATCCCTTCGCGCCCGAGAATGGCGACCGGCTGAGCATGATGGCGTGGCTGATGCTGGCCATCAATATCCTGGCACTGCCCGTGGCCGGGCTGGGGGCCTACATCGCCAAGACGGCCGGCGAAGAACCCGGGACGGTCGATGCAAGCTTCGACTTCGGCGGGCTGGTTCTGATCCTGACGCTGTTCATCCTTGCACGGGTGTTCCGCCACGGCAGCGCCATGCGCGAAGAGCTGGAAGGAACTGTGTGATGCCCGAGAACACAGATACCCAAACCCAAGGAGGCAAGATCATGGTGAAGCTCGACGACCTGCTGCACGAACGCCGCATGACGCTGACCGAACTGGCAGAGCGGGTGGGCCTGACGCTTGCCAACCTCTCCATCCTGAAGACCGGCAAGGCCAAGGCGATCCGCTTCTCCACCCTCGAGGCGATCTGCCGCGAGCTGGAATGCCAGCCCGGCGACCTGCTCGGATACGAGGATGTGACTAGCTGATGGAACGGCAGCGGGCGCCGGTCGTTGGAGCCATCGAACCCAATGCCGGTTCACACAAGCAACAGGATATATTGTAATGAAAAAGATCATTGCCACCGCCGCCGCAGCCACTTTCGCGCTTTCGCTCGCAGCGTGTGACAGCGCTGCAGAGGAACAGGCCGAAGACGTCGTCGAAGCCGAAGCCGAAGTACTGGACGCCGAATCGGGCGTGACCGAAGCCGAAGCCGATCTGGCCGAAGAGCAGGGCATGGAAGCCGAAGCCGAAGCGCTTGAGCAAGAAGCCGAGCAGCAGGAAGAAGCCGCCGACGAGATGTAATCTCGCCTGCAAAATTCTTACCGACATTGCGCCCCGCCCTCACCCGGCGGGGCGTTTTTGTTTTGGCCCCGCTGGCTTAGCCCGCTGGTTTCGCCCCCGTGGCCTAACCCCGCAATCTAACCCTCGTAACAACGAACCCAGCTCGTGCGTCCGCGATACTCGACCGTGCCATCGAAAGTGTGCGTCGCGTCGTTCCAGCGGGCGTGAACAAGCGCCACCTGCTCGTTCGCCTGTTCGTCGGTCAGCAGCAGGCGCAGCTCTTCGCCATCGAGCCACCATTGCGGCGCTTCGACCGGGATATCCTCGCCACCGACTGTCAGCCGCTCGCCAAAGATCGGCGCGCCGGGCACATGGCCGAAGCCGACCGAAATCTCTATCTTCGGTTCGCTGGCAGTCGAACACACGAAACCACCCGTGGCATGGGCGGGTGCGGCCAGCAGCAGGCCTGCGAGGCTGAGAATGGCGTAACGCATCGCCTGCACCTGTCGCAGGCGACCTGAACCCGCCATGGCGCAAGCCGCTCCACCATCGCCGCGCTTGACTTTCGGCCCGCACCGGGTAGATGCGCGCACCGATCGGCGGGCTCGCCCTGCCGATCATCCGTCCGAGACAGTTGGTGACCGGAATCTGCCGGTCTTAATTTCCAGCCTAGACGGGGAAAAGAGATTCCAGCCTCGCCCATCAAGGTGAGGCATCGCGCCAGATGGCGCACCCTCCTTCCCCATCAAACGGACCAGTGGCCTCGCAGCTTTTTGCGGCGGGGTCGAACGTGAGCCGGTCGTTTCCGCCTGCGCGGGCTCGGCCATAGTGAAGGAGTAAGCATGGATCGTTCGCAAAAAACCGATGCGGTCGCTCAGCTGAACAACGTCTTCAACGAGGCGGGCGTGGTGGTCGTCACCCGCAACCTCGGCCTGACGGTGGCAGAGTCCACCGATCTGCGCGCGAAGATGCGTGAAGTTGGCGCGACCTACCAGGTTGCGAAGAACCGTCTTGCCAAGATCGCCCTGAAGGACACCGACTATGCAGGTATCGAAGAATACCTGTCCGGTCCGACCGCGCTGGCCTATTCGGCCGATCCGGTTGCCGCGGCCAAGGCCGTGGTGGAGTTCGCCAAGAGCAACGACCGCCTCGAAGTGGTTGGTGGCTCGATGGGCTCGCAGGTGCTCGACGAAGCCGGTGTGAAGGCGCTCGCCTCCATGCCCAGCCTCGACGAACTGCGTGGCAAGCTCGTTGGCCTGGTCAACGCCCCCGCGACGAAGATCGCGCAGGTCGTCAATGCCCCGGCAAACAAGCTCGCCCGTGTCTTCGGTGCATATGCCGCCAAGGACGCTGCGTAAGACGTTTTTCCGCACGACATATCCGGCCGCGGCCAGAGGCCCGGCCACGCTATTATTTGGAGTGAATTATCATGGCTGACATCGCCAAGCTTGTTGAAGAACTTTCGAAGCTGACCGTCCTCGAAGCGGCAGAACTCGCCAAGGCTCTGGAAGAAGAGTGGGGCGTGAGCGCCGCTGCTGCTGTTGCCGTTGCTGGCCCCGCCGGTGGCGGCGACGCCGGTGCCCCCGCCGAAGAGAAGGACGAATTCGACGTCATTCTCACCGGCGACGGTGGCAAGAAGATCCAGGTCATCAAGGAAGTCCGCGCCATCACCGGCCTGGGCCTCACCGAAGCCAAGGGTCTCGTCGAAGGCGCGCCCAAGCCGCTCAAGGAAGGCGTCAACAAGGCCGAAGCCGAAGAAATCAAGGGCAAGATCGAAGCCGCTGGCGGCACGGTCGAACTCAAGTAAGCTCTTCGCGCTTACAAGCGTTCAGGAAAGGGCGGTGCCAGCAATGGCGCCGCCCTTTTTCGTGTCATTCGGTCATGTCGAGCGCGTCGAACTCTTCCTGCACCTGCGCATTGAACGCGTCGCAATAGGCGTTCCGCTCACCGAAGAAGGCATCGATGTCAGCCTCGGTAACCTCCGGGTCTTCCATGAAGGCAACCAGCCGGTCGGTCTCTTCCATGGCCGCGGCATCGACAGCGTCGGTATCGCCATCGCTCCGGTTGATCGCCATCACGAAATAGCGGGTCGACATATCAGCATTGCCGGCTGCGGCGGCGGGTTCATCGTCCTCGAGGATACCCGAATAGACGCCGTGCAATGCACCGCACTCGATCGATTTCCGATAGATTTCGCTCTCCTGCGCAGCGCCTGCGGGGGCGGTCGCGAGCAGGCTTGAGGCGAGCACGGCAATGGTAACCTTGTGGTGCATGATAACTCCTTCAAAGCCGGTGCTTACGCGCGCGAGCACTTTGCAAGAAGTGACAAATCCTGTCGTAGATGCGCTCAGCCGCTCGGTTAGCGCCCGCGCAGGACGTGGGTTTCCTTGCCCGCGTGCATATCTCCCGCCTCGGCCTGCGAGGCGAGACGCGCCATATCGGTCTCGCGAAATTCACGCTCCAGCGCCTCGATCTCGCTTTCGTCGGTATCGATCCAGCCCAACGCTGCGCGTGACATGGCGATGGCGGATTCGCGCAATTCGCGCACCTGGAAGGCGATGTCCGCACCCGCCAGCTTCATCACAGTCCGCCGGTCATATGTGCGCACGAACAGCGCCGCATCGGGAAAGGCCTCGCGAACCGAGGCGATGAACTCGGGCTCCAGCTGGTCGCCATCGATGCAGAAGCAGATCACCTCCGCCTCGCCCGCGCCTGCCTGTCGCATGATGTCGAGCCGCAGACCATCGCCGTAGAACACCTTGATCCCGAAATCCCCGGCGGTGTCGATCGGTTCGACCCGTCGGTCGATCATGGTCACGTCGAGCCCTGCGGTGGCGAGCATCTGCGCCACCGTCTGACCGAAGCGGCCGAAGCCGATCACCAGCGCCTGCGCGGTCTCCCCATCGGGGCCATCGCGCTGCTCGTCCACTGCACGCGCCGGGCGGCGCAAGCGCCGCGTCGCCATCATCAGGAAGGGTGTGGTCGCCATCGACAGCGTGACGATGGCGGTGAACAGGCTGGCGGTTTGGCCGTCGATCACGCCGCCGCGTTGGCCTTCGGTGAACAGCACGAAGCCGAATTCGCCGCCCTGGCTCAGCAGCAGCCCCAGGGCGAGCGCAGCGCGCCACGGAAGTTTCATCACAAGCCCGAGGCCGGTAATGATCGCGGTCTTGGTCGCCACCAGCGCCGCAGCCATGCCGATCACGAACAGCGGCTGTGCGGCGATAGCCTCCAGGTCCAGCATCATGCCGACCGACACAAAGAACAGGCCGAGCAAAATGGAGCGGAACGGTTCGATATCCGCTTCCAGCTCGTGCCGGTAGGGTGTGTCCGCCAGCATCACGCCTGCGATGAAGGCGCCCAGCGCAGTGGACAGGCCGATCGCCTGCATCAGCGCAGCCGAGGCGACGACCGCGAAAAGCGCCGCCACGATGAACATCTCGCGCTCTCCCAGCCGACCGATCAGCCGGAACAGCGGGCGCAGCAGGAAGCGCCCTGCCAGCACCAGCCCGACCGTCGCACCGATCGCCATAGGCAGTTGCAGCCAGCCGGACACGGCGCCCTCGCCGCCGCCTTGCGTGCCGAGCGCGGCGACGATGGCCAGCAGCGGGATGATCGAGAGGTCCTGGAACAACAGGATGGAAAATGCCTTCTCCCCCACGGGCGTGCGCAGGTTGCCGCCCGATTGCAGCATCGGCAGCACCTGCGCGGTGGAGGACAGACCTAGCGAAAGTCCCACTGCCAGCGCAGCGGCCATCGGGTATGTGGTGGAGAGCCAGATTACCCCTGTCAGCGCGAGCCCGCACAGCACGACCTGCGTCAGACCCAGCCCGAAGATCGCGGCGCGCAGGCGCCACAAGCGGCTCGGCGCAAGTTCCAGCCCGACGACGAACAGCAGCATCACGATGCCGAGTTCCCCGAAGCTCAGCGTCTCTTCACCCGATCCCGCCAGCCCCAGGACCTGCGGCCCGACGATGGCGCCCGCCACGAGGTATCCCAGCGTCGCACCCAGCCCCAGCTTGCGGAACAGGATCACGAACAACAGCGCCGCTGCGAGCAGCACCACTCCGCTTTCGAGCGCGACATGCCCCGAATGCGCGGCTGCCTCTGCATGATCCATGGCGCTGTGTTCCCCTTGCCTCACCAGTCCGTCAATCGCCATGCAGCGGCAATGCGCTCTAGGCAAGCGGCCTAGACACACATATTCGGGCCGGCTTTTTATGGCCGACGCAGCACATCTTTCCGGAGTATCGTCTCCCTGGCGCAGCGAAGTTTTCGCCACGCTCCGGCTCAGCTGGCCGCTGGCGCTCGCCAACCTGCTGCAGATGCTGACCTACGCGATCGACGTGATCTTCATTGCGCGGCTGGGGGAGGAGCCACTGGCCGCATCGGCGCTGGCAGTATCTGTGTTCGGCCTGATCGTGTGGGCGCTGTGTTCGATGACCGGGATGGTCGCGCCCGTCATCTCCGCAGAACTCGGGGCGAGGGCACCTGCCCTGCGCGCCGTGCGCCGCGCCACCCGGATGGCGCTGTGGCTCGCCGTGCTGAGCGGGGCGGCGGGCATGCTCCTGTGCCTGGGTTTCGAGCGCTTCGCGCTGCTGACCGGGCAGGACGAAGGCCTTGCCGCACTGGGCCAGAGCTACATGGTGGTGCTGGTCTGGTCGGTCATCCCCTTTGTCGTCAACAATGTGCTTCGCAGCTATGTGTCGGCACTCGACCGGCCGGTCTTCGCAACCGCGATCACCGCGCTGGGAATCGGAGTGAACGCGGCGGGCAACTACGCCTTCATCTTCGGAAACTGGGGAGCGCCAGCGATGGGCCTGCCCGGCGCCGCGATTGCCACGCTGATGACCTCGCTGTTCACGCTGGCGGCCTATGTTGTGGCAATCCGGCTCGATACCCGGCTGCATCGCTACCGCATCTTCGGGCGCTGGTGGGTGCCCGACTGGCCAGTGCTCTGGCGGATCGCCCGGAAGGGTGCACCGATCGCGCTGATGGTGAGCGCGGAGGCAGGGATTTTCGGCGCGGCGGCCTTCCTGATGGGGAATATCGGCGCGGCGCAACTGGCGGGGCATACCATCGCGTTGCAGATCGCCGCGCTCGCCTTCCAGGTGCCCTTCGGCGTGGGCCAGGCGACCACCATCCGGGTCGGCTATTTCTACGGCGCGAAGGATAATGCGGGGATGATGCGGGCAGGCTGGGCCGGGATCGGCATGGTGCTGGTGTTCATGAGCTTCACGTCCACCGCAATGGTGGTCATACCCGAATCGCTCCTGTCGATTTACATCGACCCATGGGCGCCCGCCAATGCGGCGCTGGTGCTGTTCGCCACGCGTTACCTGCTCGTCGCCGCGGCTTTCCAGCTGGCCGATGGGGTGCAGGCGGTCGCCGCGGGTGCGCTCCGCGGGCTGCAGGATACGCGCGTGCCGATGTGGATTGCGATCTTCAGCTATTGGGTGCCGGGTTTCGGCCTGTCGCTCACGCTCGGCTTCGCGACTGCCCTTTCCGGAGTCGGCGTATGGATCGGCCTCGCGACCGGCCTTGCCTTTGCTGCCATACTACTCACCTGGCGCTGGGCGCGGCGTGAGGCGCTGGGCCTCACGACGATTAATCCCGCCAAAGAGCCGGCTACGCCTGCACCATCGTGATCTCGCGTTGCGGGAACGGGATGCTCAGGCCGACTTCGTCGAACTTCGCCTTCGCCGCTTCGGTCAGGTCCCACGACAGCGCGAGGTAATCGGACGTCGCACTCCAGACGCGCAGGCCGATCCCGACCGAGGAATCGTCGAGCGATGCGACAAAGGCTTGCGGCGCCGGATCGTCCAGCACGCGCTCGTCCGCTTCGGCAAGGCCCAGCAGCACTTCGCGCGCCTGCTGCATCGAATCGCCGTACCCGATGCCCACGACCAGTTCGAAACGGCGCGTGGGGTTACGGTTGAGGTTGATGATCGGCTGGTTCCACAATTCCGAATTGGGCACCATCACGTAGAGCCCGTCGAACTGCTTCAGTTCGGTCGTGAACAGCCCGATGCGTTGCACCACCGCGGTGAAATCATTGGTCTGGATCCCCTCGCCCACCACGAAGGGCCGCTGGACCAGGATCATGACACCCGACGCCACATTCGAAAGCGTGCCTTGCAACGCAAGGCCCACTGCCAGCGCCATGCCGCCCAGCGCGGCGATGATGCTCGTCGTTTCCACCCCGAACTGGCTCAGTACGGTAACCAGCACCACGGCCCACAGCGCGTATTTGATAATGTTGGAGAGGAACGCGGCAATGGTCGGCTCAAACCGATCGGACTTGGCCAGCGCGCGCTCGGCGGCACGCGACAGGAAGCTTGCCAGCAGCAAGCCGATGACCAGCACCGCTATCGCGCCGATGATCTGCATGATGTTCGTCTGCAGCCACAGCCAGATACTCTGCGCGAAAGTGAGGTCGACGGCCTGCGCGAGGTCGGGCGTCAGATCGGATGCTAGAAGTGCCATGAAAGGTCCATCGGTAAGAAGCTGCAGGTCGGTTCGCGCCCGCCCCTAAAGAAGCTTCGCCCTACTTGCAAAATCACGCTCCGGCGCCTTGACCGGCGGGCGCCACGGGCCATCTCTCAGGGCGTAATATTTTCTGCGCTCCTCCGCTTGACGCATGAACTTGCGCTGCACATATGCCCCTCGCTGGCACTCTCCTTATCCGAGTGCCAACACCCATCACTCACTCTAGCAAGAGGTTTCAAGCATGGCATTTCGTCCGCTGCACGACCGCGTTCTGGTCCGTCGCATCGAAGCCGAGGAAAAGACCGCCGGCGGCATCATCATTCCCGACAGCGCACAGGAAAAGCCCAGCGAAGGCGAGATCATCGCTGTGGGCGAAGGCACCCGCGACGACGATGGCGATCGCATCGCTCTCGATGTCAAGGTGGGCGACCGCGTCCTGTTCGGCAAGTGGGGCGGCACCGAGGTGAAGATCGACGGTGAAGACCTGCTGATCATGAAGGAAAGCGACATCATGGGGATCATTTCCTGATCCTCTGAGCGAACGCTACCTCACATATTCAAGATATTCAGGAGTTTACAAAAATGGCAGCCAAGGACGTAAAGTTCTCGCGCGACGCGCGCGAAGGCATCCTCAAGGGTGTGGACACGCTCGCGAACGCCGTGAAGGTGACGCTGGGCCCCAAGGGCCGCAACGTCGTGATCGACAAGAGCTTCGGCGCCCCCCGCATCACCAAGGACGGCGTCACCGTCGCCAAGGAAATCGAACTGAAGGACAAGTTCGAGAACATGGGCGCGCAGATGATCAAGGAAGTCGCGTCCAAGTCTAACGACGCGGCGGGTGACGGCACCACCACCGCCACCGTGCTGGCGCAGGCCATCGTCAACGAAGGCATGAAGTCGGTCGCAGCGGGCATGAACCCGATGGACCTGAAGCGCGGCATCGACCTCGCCGTGACCAAGGTCGTCGAAGACCTCGCCGCGCGCTCGAAGGACGTGTCGGGCTCCAGCGAAATCGCGCAGGTTGGCGTGATCTCGGCCAATGGCGACCGTGAAGTCGGTGAAAAGATCGCCGAAGCGATGGAGAAGGTCGGCAAGGAAGGCGTGATCACCGTCGACGAATCGAAGGGCCTCGAATTCGAGCTCGAAACCGTCGAAGGCATGCAGTTCGATCGTGGCTACCTGTCGCCCTACTTCATCACCAACCCCGACAAGATGACCGTCGAGCTCGACGATCCCTACATCCTGATCTTCGAGAAGAAGCTGTCGAACCTCCAGTCGATGCTGCCGATCCTCGAAGCGGCGGTGCAGAGCGGTCGTCCGCTGCTGATCATCGCGGAAGACATCGAAGGCGAAGCGCTGGCCACCCTCGTGGTCAACAAGCTGCGCGGCGGCCTGAAGGTCGCGGCGGTGAAGGCTCCGGGCTTCGGCGATCGCCGCAAGGCCATGCTGCAGGACATCGCGATCCTGACCAAGGGCGAAATGGTCAGCGAAGATCTGGGCATCAAGCTCGAGAACGTGACGCTGAACATGCTTGGCCAGGCCAAGAAGGTCACCATCGACAAGGACAACACCACGATCGTCGACGGTGCCGGTGACGAAGCCGACATCCAGGCGCGCGTCGGTGAAATCCGCACGCAGATCGACAACACCAGCAGCGATTACGACAAGGAAAAGCTGCAGGAACGCCTCGCGAAGCTTGCTGGCGGCGTGGCCGTGATCAAGGTTGGCGGTGCCACCGAAGTCGAGGTGAAGGAACGCAAGGACCGCGTCGACGACGCGCTGCACGCAACCCGCGCCGCGGTGGAAGAAGGCATCGTCCCCGGTGGCGGTACCGCGCTGCTTTACGCATCGAAGGCTCTCAGCGGCCTGACCGGCGAAAACGAAGACCAGTCCCGCGGGATCGACATCGTGCGTCGTGCGCTGACCGCTCCGGTCCGCCAGATTGCCAGCAACGCGGGCCATGACGGCGCGGTCGTTGCGGGCAAGCTGACCGACGGCAACGACGAATCGCTGGGCTTCAACGCAGCGACCGACACGTACGAGAACCTCGTGGCGGCCGGCGTGATCGACCCGACCAAGGTCGTGCGCACCGCGCTGCAGAACGCAGCCTCGGTTGCCGGCCTGCTGATCACCACCGAAGCGGCTGTCTCCGAAATTCCGGAAGAGAAGTCCGGCGGCGGCATGCCCGACATGGGCGGCATGGGCGGCGGCATGGGCGGCATGGGCTTCTAAGCCAGCCACCCGGTCTCCCGACCGCGTACAGAATGGCCCCGTCGGAGCGATCCGGCGGGGCTTTTTCGTAGGCGCGGTGGATATGAAGCACGATCGGGAGTATCATCCCGGCGGGTCGGCCATGTCTGCCTTGGGGGCGCCGCATGTACTCACACATCACCTTGTCCGCTGTCCTGCTCGCGATCCAGGCGCTGGGCGGCGTATCTCCCGATACGCGCACCGGTGACGGTGCCGTGCAACTCACGCCTGCGCAATTCGCCGCGCTGGACCCCACACGTGCGGGGCGTGCGGCGTGTCGCGGACTGGATAGAACGGGCAGCTTGCTCGATGCACGACTGGCGCTGGCGAGCAGGGTCGCAGCGAACAACGGGACCGGAGCGATCGGGCTCACTGCCGATCTCCCGGCGACCGACCTGCCGCTGGATGGCATGGAACCCGAAGCGAAGCGCTATTTCGAGCAGGGCATCGCCTTTACCTACGGCTTCAACCATGCAGCCGCGATCCGCTCGTTCGGCCGTGCTGCCGAGATCGACCCGGACTGTGCCTTGTGCTGGTGGGGCATCGCGCTGGCGAACGGACCCAACATCAATTCGGGCATGAGCGATGCGCAAAACCGCGCCGCGTTGGAAGCGCTCGAAAAGTCCAAAGACCTGTCGCGCACTGCCGACCCGGACGTGCGCATGCTGATCCTTGCACAAGGGGCGCGCTACTCGGCCGACCCCGAAGCGGACCGAGCTTCGCTCAACCGCGGCTATGCCAAGTCGATGCTCGTGCTGGCGCAGCAGAACCCGGACAGCGACGATCTTGCCGCGCTGGCCGCGGAAGCTGCCATGACCACGACCCCGTGGAACTACTGGGACGAGGCGGGCGAGCCACGGCCACTGATCGCGGAGGCGGTCGCGCTGCTCGAAAAGGTGATGGCCCGCAATCCGGCGCACCCGCAGGCGCCGCACCTCTATATCCACCTGCTCGAACTGCCCGACCCGACCCGCGCCGAGGCCGCAGCCGACATGCTGCGTGAGCATGCGCCCAAGGGTCTCGCGCATCTCGTGCACATGCCCGCGCATATCTATTACCGGCTCGGCCGCTACGGCGATTCAATCGACGCGAACGCCGAAGCCGTGGTGGCGGAGGAAGCCTACCTGCGCGAAGTCGGCGACGACGGACTGGTGCGCTATGGCTACTACCCGCACAATGTCCATTTCCTGCTGGCGTCGGCACAAATGATGGGTGACGTGCACACCATCGTTACGCAGACCGCCAAGCTGGAGCGGATCCTGGACACCGACACCGGCAGGCAGCTCTACTGGGTCCAGGCGATCTACGCCGCGCCCTATTTCGCCTATGCTCAATACAGCTCGCCCGAGGCTATCCTTGCGCTGACGGACGAGGAACATCCGCTCGCCTATGTCGACGCCATGCGGCATTATGCGCGCGCGGTCGCCTTTGCGCAGACGCACGATCCCGAAGCCGTCGATGCAGAGATCGCCGCGATGGAAGCGCTGATGGCATCCAATGGCGTTACAGAGATGGTCGCCAATGGCTTCCCGTCCGACACGATCCTGCAAGTCGCCATCGAAGTCGCCAGGGGGCGTGCAGCTATGGCGAGTGGACGAGCGGAAGATGCAATCGCGCATTTCGCCAAGGCCGCCGAGTTGCAGGACGCGATCCCCTACAGCGAGCCCCCCTTCTGGTACTATCCGGTCGAGCAGTCGCTCGGTGCGGCCTATTATCAGGCGGGCCGTTATGCCGAAGCGAAACAGGCCTTCCGTGCAGCGCTGTTCGAGGCGCCCAACAGCGCGCTGGCGCTCTACGGGCTGGAACGGACCGAGCGGAAGCTGGGCAACCGGCTGGAAGCGCAGGCGGCCAGGATGGCCTTCGACAAGGTATGGCGCGGCGAGGATGCCTGGCTGGCAATGGGGCGGCTTTAGGTCCGCCCCATCAACGGTAGATTTACCCCCCCTTGCGGCTGGCCTCGGCTGCGTCGATCGCTGCCTGCGGCCACGTCACCTGCGTCTGCGTCTGCGGGTTGAACAGCTCGCCTTCATATTGCGCCGCTTCTGCCGCCGCGATTTCTTCTGCGGTCAGGAATTCGCTCGGCTCCAGCGCGAACACGTCCAGCCCGCGCGAAATCTCCGTGCCGTAGATGCGCCCGTTATACCAATAGGCGGACCAGTAACCGCCCGTAATCAGCTGCTTGTCGTCCACCGGGCCGCGATCAAAGTAAGCGATCTCGAACGGATTGGCTGCATCGGTGAAGTCGATCACGCTGATGCCGCCCTGGTACCAGGCCTGCACGAAGATATCGCGCCCGGGCACCGGGATGATGGATCCGTTGTGCGCGACGCAGTTTTCCATGTCACTTTGCGGTGCGGTCAGCTTATACATGCCATCGTAGGTGAGCTTGCCATCGGCGATGGAATAGAACGCGTTGGCACCCCAGTTGCGCGGATCGCCAGCCTGGCACCGCGGACGACCGCCGCCGCCCCATTCATCCGTGAACAGCACCTTGGTGCCATCATTGTTGAAGGTGGCCGAGTGCCAATAGGCAAAGCCCTTGTCGGTCACATCATCGATCCGCGTCGGCTTGAGCGGGTCCGAAATGTCCAGGATGATGCCATTGCCCGAGCATGCCCCGGCAGCAAGGTTCTTCGCCGGGAATACCGTGATATCGTGGCACTGGTTGGTGACGTAAGTGTCCTGCGTTCCGTCACCGTGGTCGCCGCCGCGCCACAGGCCCGCGATCTGGCCGTCCTTAGCGAACACACGCGGTGAATCGACCACGCGCGCGGCGGCCGGGTTGGCCAGCGGAATTTCGATCACGTCGATGCTGAACAGCGCGGTTTCATCGCCCGCACTGTCGAAGCAGCCCGCCAGCTCTTCATTGTCGCGCACGTAGCTGGTGCCCGAATTGTAGACCACGATGCGGCGGTCGTCTGCCGACACCACCGAATGCGTGTGGCTGCCACGGCAGGTCTGCACCAGGCCGACCTGGCGCGGGTTGGTGATGTCCGAAATGTCGAAAATGCGCAGGCCGCGGAAGCGTTCGTCGCTGACCCGTCCCTCGACCCCCTGCAACCCGCAATCGATACGCGCGCGGCTATCCTGCACGCTCATCAGCAGGATGTCGCCGACGATGGAGACATCGCCCTGCCCGCCCGGGCAGACGACCGAGCTTGCCAGCTGCGGCACGCCATCCGCGCCAAGGCGATAAGTATTGAAGCCATGGTAATTGCCGGTGACCAGCAGGTCGCCCGAAAATGCCATGTCGGTATTCGCGAAGCTGAGCAGCGAGCCGCGCTGGCCGAAGCGATCCTCGCTCTCCTCATCGTCTTCATCGCGCGGATCGGGGCGGGTGGTATCGACCAGTTCGGCCTCCTCGCCTTCCTTCTTCTTGTCCTCGATTTTTGGCTGGAGCTGCGCCGGATTGGCCGGATCGAAGAACCCGGTCGGCTTGGGCAGGGCGGCAACCAGCCGCAAGTTACTGATCGCCTCGCCCGCGTCTCGGAACCCCGCGGGAAGCCCCGCACGCGGATCGGTGGAGAGACCCGCCGCGATGGCGTTCATCCGGTCGATTTCGCCTTGCTGCTCGTTCTTCACGTCGTTGACGAATTCGAACATCACCGGGTCGTAGGCCGTGCCGGGTTGGCGAAGCAGATCGTCGACCATATCGGTCGCACCCTTGTGGTGACGGATCATCAGTTCGAGGAAAAAAGCATCGAAATCCGACCCGTTCAAAGTCGCGAGCCGCGCCATTTGTTCGGGCGTGGCCATGCCCATCGCAGCATGCATCTCGGCCATGTGCTTGCCATGATCCATCCCGGCCATGTGCTGCATCATCGCAGGCTCCCCGCGCGCAGAGAGCCACTCGCGCATGAACGACATCTCGTCCTCCTGCGACGCTTCGATACGCCCGCCGATCTTGACCATGTCGGGGTTGCTCGTGCGCCCCTCGATCAGGGCAGCCATTTCCAGCGCCTGTGCATGGTGCGGGATCATCATCTGCATGAAACGCACATCGGCAGGCGAATAGGCGGTGTCGGCCAGCTTGGTTGCGTCTTCCGCATTCAGCATCCTGCTCTCCGCACCCGGCGCACCCGGCTGGACGATCGGCGCTTGCTGGGCGGCGAGCGGGGTTGCGATGGCAAGAATGCTGGCGGCGGCGGCGAAAGTTCGGATTTTCATCAAGATATCTCCCCAGGGTTGCGCGCGAGACTAGCGCTTTTCAAGCCGAGATAAAGAGCGCTTTTGCCCCTTCCGCCGCAACGATTGGCGCAGTTGCGTGTTAGTCAGATGAAGGAGAATTGCCTGATGAGAGTACCGCACAATGCCCATGTCGCCGTCGTCGACGGCAGCCGCTTCATGCTGCTGAAGAACACCGGCCAGCCGTTCGAGCCCAGCCTCGAAATGGTCGAGCAGCCGGATTTGGACCCCAGCAATTTCAGTGCTGGCGTTCGCCATCAGGACGATGCGGGTCAGCGCACCGGCTCGACCGACCTGAACGAGCTGGCACACGGTGCGGCAGTGGCCGAATGGCTCAACGCCAAGGCGGTATCGGGTGACCTTTCGCACCTGCTAGTTGTGGCCGATCCCAAGACCTTGGGTGAAATGCGGCGGCACTATCATGGCGAACTGGAGAAGGCGCTGGTCGGTGAAATCGACAAGACGATGACCGGTGAACCGCTTCCGAAAATCGCTTCGGTCATCGCGGAAAGCTGATTCGTTCCGAGGCGGTTTCTCAATCCGCCGCAGGAATTGCGCGACCGGTCGTGCCAATCTCGTGCAAGCTCCGATTTATGCTTGAGACCTTGTTAAGCGCAGGCATTAATGCTGCGAACACGAGTCACGGGCTATGGACGGGGTCATGCTTAGGAAACTTGGGTCGACATTCGCACTTGCGCTGGCAGCCGCCACGCTTCCCTTAAGCCCGGCTGCGGCGGACAACGTAAACAGCGTTTCGCTCGAAGCACAATTCGACAGCATGCTCGGCACGCAGCTGCGCGCGCCGCAAAGCTTCGAAGCCGTTTACGATACTGCCTTCGAACGCCAGCTGGCTTCGCTCGCGGATGGATCGAACGGCCGGATCGGCGTCTATGCGATCGACCTGACCACCGGCCACGAGGTCGGGGTGCTGGCCGATCAGCGCTTTCCGCTTGCCAGCACCAGCAAGGTGGCCGTTGCCGCAACCTTTCTTGCCGGGGTTGATCAGGGCCGGTGGAGCCTCTCGAGCGAATTCGAGCTGCCCGGACGGGGTACCTATATTTCGGCGCGCGAGCACCTGAATCTGATGATCAGCCGCAGCTGCAACGATTGCACCGATGCGCTGCTCAATGCCGTGGGCGGCCCGCGCGCGGTTAACGCATGGATGCGCCAGACCGCCGGGATTTACGACTTCGAGCTGACCCGCAATATCCGCGCGCTGGTGCGCGAGGACGGACGCATCGATCCTGCGTCGCAGATCGACTTCGACGACAGCGCCACGCCGCGCGCAATGGGCCAGCTGCTCGCCGGGATTTACCAGGGCAAGTGGCTCAGCCCCTACTCGCGCCAGGTCTTGATGAGCGCCATGGAAGCAACCGTGACGGGCAAGGCCCGGATGAACTCCGCCCTCCCGTCGAGCGCCAATCTGGCCCACAAGACCGGCACGCTGAGCCGCACCGCCAGCGATATCGGTATCTTCATCACGCCCGACGGGCGTCCGGTGGCCGCCGCCATCTACGTCACCGGCCAGAGCCGCTCGATGGCGATCGAGAATGGCAGCCGCTCGGAAAAGCTTGCTGCCCGGCGCAACCGGGACGAGCGAATCGCTTCGATCACCGGTGCGCTCTATCACGGCTTCGGCCAGCAGCCCCGCCCGGTGGACGGGCGCGTATGGGCATCTGCCGATTATAATGTTGGCGGCCAGTAAGGCCCCTTACCTGACCCGGATATAGAAAAAGGGCGGAACCGCGAGGCTCCGCCCTTCTCTTTTGGCTTGAAGGAAGCGCTTATTCAGCGGCTTCTTCTTCCACTTCGGCGCCAGCTTCAGCAGCTTCTTCTTCTGCTTCGGCGGTCGCGCCTTCGACGGCTTCACCGGTGTCGGCAGCGGCGTCTTCGATGCCTTCGCCAGCAGCTTCGAGGTTGGCTTCGGTGTCGGCAGCAGCGCCTTCAACGGTTTCTTCGGCTGCGTCGGTGGTTTCTTCCGAGCAAGCGGCGAGGCCGAGAGCCGAAACGGCGATGGCCGAAGCGAGAACGATCTTGCGCATAATGGTAGTCCCTTTCAAAAGTGGTCCTGCCGCAGGGTATGCGACCGGTTGAAACCCCCTCCTCGGCGGCTTCTGATTCGGTAAATAATGGCCAGAATGTGTCATTGCAAGCCCAATTTGGGCAGTGCGCCTTTTTTTCGCCCTTTTCTGGCCGTTTTCCACCGAATTAAGCAGGCTGACGCTCCCGGGGCACGCTGCTAGCAGGAGCCATGGCCGACAAGCAGCACCTCTATCTCGTCGATGGTTCCGCCTATATCTTCCGCGCGTATCATCGGCTGCCACCGCTGACCAATCCCGAAGGGACACCGGTTGGCGCCGTTTACGGCTACACCACTATGCTGTGGAAGCTGGCCGAGGATCTGGACAAGGCCGATGGCCCCACGCACCTCGCGGTGGTGCTCGACAAGTCGAGCCACAGCTTCCGCAACGAAATTTACGATCAGTACAAGGCCAATCGGCCCGACCCGCCAGAGGATCTGGTGCCGCAATTCCCGCTCATCCGCGACGCCACCCGGGCTTTCAGCCTTCCCCTGATCGAAGAACCCGACGTCGAGGTGGACGACATGATCGCTTCCTACGCTCGCGCGGCCACCCGGAAGGGCTGGGACGTCACCATCGTCTCTTCCGACAAGGACCTGATGCAGCTGGTAGGAGACTGCGCGGAAGAGCTTGAGCCCGGTGTCGAGGCGGGCGGCTGCATCGATATGCTCGATACGATGAAGAATGCGCGCATCGGCCCAGAGGAGGTCGAGGAAAAGTTCGGCGTACCGCCCGAGCTGGTGGGCGACGTGCTCGCGCTGATGGGCGATTCGGTCGATAATATTCCCGGTATCTACGGGGTGGGGCCCAAGACGGCGACCAAGCTGATCCAGGATCACGGGTCGCTCACCGCCGCGCTCGATGCCGCGGTCGACATGAAAAAGTCCAAGCTCAAGGAGCGTCTGCTCGAACACCGCGCCGACGCCGAACTGAGCCGCGTGCTGGTGACGCTGAAGGAAGATTGCCCGCTGCCCATCGCGATCGAGGACATGCAGCTGGCAAAGATTCCGCCCGAGCCTCTGGTCGCGTTCCTGACAGACCACGGCTTTACCAGCCTGCTGCGGCGGATCGAAGGCGGTGGCAGCGCCCCGGGGCCGACCACCCAGCTGCATCCGGCCAAGCCGCAAAACAAGGGCGAAGCGCATGCCCCCGAGGGCAATCGCCAACCCCTGCCCGACATGCCCGCAATCGACCGAAGCGCCTATGAATGCGTGCAATCGGTCGAGCAGCTGGAAGCATGGATCGACCGGGCCTTCGCCGCGCGGCTCGTGGCGGTCGATACCGAAACAAGCGCTCTCGACTGTATGCTATGCGATCTCGTCGGGGTCAGCCTGGCTACTGGGCCCAACGAAGCATGCTACATTCCCCTCGGCCATGGCGGTGACGATATGTTCGCCGAAAAACCCCGACAGATCGCACGAGAAACCGCGCTGGCAATGCTCAAACCGTTGCTGGAGAGCGATGCGGTCATCAAGGTCGGACAGAACATCAAGTACGACCTGAATGTGCTCGCCCGGCACGACATCAATGTTTCGCCCATCGACGATACGATGATCATCAGCTTCGCGCTGGATGCGGGCCGCTCGCAAGACGGAATCGGTGGCGGGCACGGGATGGACGAACTCGCGCAGCGCCATCTCGGCCACACCTGCCTCAGCTTCAAGGAAGTGTGCGGCACGGGCAAGAAGGCGATCCCCTTCGGCGAGGTGCCGCTGGACCGCGCAACCGAATACGCGGCCGAGGACGCGGACGTTACCTGGCGGTTGCACAAGCACCTGAAACCGCGCCTGCCCATCGAAGGCGGGACCCGCGTCTATGAGCGCGTCGACCGCCCGCTGATCCCCGTCGTCGCCGAAATGGAGCGGCACGGGATCAAGGTCGACCGCGACAAGCTGGCAGAACTTTCAACCCGATTTGCCGAAGAAACCGCGCGGCTTGAGGGCGAGATTCACGCAATTGCGGGGCAGGAATTTGCAGTCGGTAGCCCCAAACAGCTCGGCGAAATCCTGTTCGACAAGCTGGGCTACAAGGGAGGCAAGAAGGGCAAGAGTGGGCAATACTCGACCGACCAGGCGGTGCTGGAGAAGCTCGATGCGCAAGGCGCGCCGATTGCCACGAAGGTCCTCGAATGGCGCCAGCTGGCGAAGCTGAAGTCGACCTATACCGATGCACTGCAGCAGGCGATCAACCCCAACACGGGGCGTGTGCATACCTCCTACAGCCTCGTCGGGGCGCAGACCGGGCGACTGTCCAGCACTGACCCCAATTTGCAGAACATCCCGATCCGCACCGAAATCGGCCGCGAGATCCGTCAGGCGTTCGTCGCCGAACCGGGCAATGTGCTGCTCGCGGCGGACTATTCGCAGATCGAACTGCGGCTCGCCGCGCATATGGCCGACGTCGCTCCGCTTCGCGAAGCCTTCGAGAATGGCGAGGATATTCACGCGCGCACGGCAAAGGAAATGTTCGGCGAGGTCGACCGGGACACGCGCGGGCGCGCCAAGACGATCAATTTCGCGATCCTCTACGGCATTTCGCGCTGGGGGCTTGCCGGGCGCCTCGGCATCGAAGCCGAAGAGGCGCAGGGCCTTATCGACACCTATTTCGCGCGCTTCCCGGGCATCCAGAAGTACATCGTCAGCACGCTGGAGACCGTACGGGAGCGCGGGTATTCGGAAACGCTTTTCGGCCGCAAGACGTGGTTCCCGCGGATCAATTCCAAGAACCAGGCGGAGCGGCAGGGCAGCGAACGCGCCGCGATCAACGCGCCGATCCAGGGCACCAGCGCGGATATCATCAAGCGCGCGATGGCGCGGATGGGGCCGGCGCTGGCCGAGGCAGGGCTCAAACCGGACGAGACGCAAGGCGTGCGGATGCTGCTGCAGGTGCATGACGAACTGGTGTTCGAACTGCCCGAAACGCTCGTGGAACAGGCAAAGCCGGTGATCGAGGCGACGATGGCCGAGGCGGCAACACCCGCCGTATCGCTGACCGTACCGCTGGGCGTAGAGATCGGCACCGGGCCGAACTGGGACGAAGCGCATTGACGCAAGCCGCGAAGATCGAGGCCAGACCCGCGCCGTTCCGCGTCTTCATCCGCCGGTGGTTCAACTGGCTGGTATTGGGGACGATGGCGGGCGCGGTGCTGGGCGCGGTTTTGCTGCTCCTTTCGACGGGCGCTGCCGAACGCGACGAACGTGCGCAGGTGGAACGCGCGGGCGAGGTGCTGATCATCCTCGACCGGATCGAGCGGGCTGCCCTGTCGGCAGAAAGCGCGCAGCGTGGCTATTTCATCACCTTGAACCCGCGCTATCTCGAACCCTTCGAGCAATCCCGGTCGCGCGTCGCGCAATCGCTGGAGGAACTTGAAACCGCGCTGGACGACGAAGCCAGCGAGGCGCAGCAAAGGCACTATGCCGCCATCGTCGATGCCATCGATGACAAGTTTGCCGAACTCGATCGGACCATCGCCCTGCTGGAAGAAAAGGATCTGTTCGAAGCCCGCTTCGTGATCCTGAACGGCGATGGCTACGACGCGATGCAGCGCCTGACTGCGGCTATCGACCGGCTGGGCGCAATCGAAAACCGCCTGCTGGTGGAACAGAGCGCACGCGCAAGGGCGGCCGAGGCGCGCATCCTGCCCGTGCTCGGCATACTCCTGGTGCTGCTGGTCGGTGCCATCATCCTCGGCGCGGTGCTCGTTGCGCGAACCGCGCAGGCCGAGACAGAGGCGGCGCAGGCGCGAGAATTGAAGATCGCGCGCGACCGCGCAGACCTGCTCGCGCAGGAGCTCAACCACCGGGTCAAGAACCTGTTCGCGATGGTGCTCGCCATCGTCCAGATGAGCGCCCGCGAGGCGAGCGATATCGCGGCCTACAAGGAAAGCATCTCGTCGCGCATCTATGCCTTGTTGACCGCGCACGAGGTTACGCAGGGCAAGGGCACGGCGGCCGACAAGCTTACCCGGCAGGGCGGCGCCTCGCTGCGTGCGCTCGTCCAGTCGAGTGTCGAACCGCATGTCTCTGACGAAAAGCGGCTGGAGCTCGACGGAGAAGACATCGTTATCGACCGCATCCAGATCACCCCGCTGGGCCTGGTGCTGCACGAACTGGCGACCAATGCGGTCAAATATGGCTGCTGGCAGGACGAAGGCCTGCTGACCATCCGCTGGCGCAAGCGTGATGAACTGGTGCACCTGGAATGGCAGGAGGACTGGGACACTGCGACGGATGGCAAAGGCGAGGCGCGCGATGACGGGTCGCAGGGTGGTTTCGGCAGCACGCTGATGATCGGCGCAGCCAAACAGCTCGGCGGGGAGATCGAACGCACGTTCGGCCCGCGCGGCGTGACCGTGAGCATCGCGTTCCCGACCCATCCCAAGGTGCCAGCCGGATGACCGGGCGGGTTGAACCTGCACCCGGCGCGCCATAGGTGGCGCCGCAATGACCCTGTTGTCCCTCAATGAATTGCCCGACCTGAACGCGCTGGACGTGCCGCTTGATACCGCGCTCGTCACCGCCGCCATCCTCGGCATCGCAGTGGCACTCGCGCTGGTCGCGCACCGGCTCGCCTTCGTTGTGATCCGCCGCGCGGTAGCGCACGGCCCGGTGAGCTTTGGCGAGCCGATCTTTCAGGGTGTTCGCGCACCCTCCCGCTGGCTTGCGGTGGCTATCGCGATTTCCGCCGTGGCCGAGCGGCTGCCACTGATCCGACCGGGTTGGGAAATCATCGCCGAATTTCTTGCGCCGATCGTTTTCGGCTGGCTCGCACTCGGCTTCGTGAGGGGCGCCGCCACCGCGCACGAGCGACGGATGGAAGCGCTGCTCGATCCCATTCATATGCGTAGCCGCAAGACGCGGATCGAGATTTTCCGCCGCACCGCGTCCAGCCTCATCATTGTCATCACGATAGCGCTGGTGCTGTTGAGCATCCCCGGCGTGCGGCAGGTCGGCGTCACGCTGATGGCATCGGCAGGCCTTGCCGCACTGGCCATCGGCGCCGCCGCGCAGCCCGCGCTCAAGTCGCTGATCGCGGGTATCCAGATGGCGCTCACCGAACCGATCCGGATCGGCGACATGGTCAAGGTGGAAGGCACGGTCGGCCGGGTTGAGGAAATCCGCATGACCTTCGTCGTGGTTCGTGTGTGGGACGAGCGCGTGCTGGTGGTGCCGACGGGCAAGTTCTTCGAAGAAAGCTTCGAGAACTGGTCGCGCGCGGCAGACCAGCTGACCGGGATCGTGATGCTGAACCTCGATCCGATCGCCAATGTCCCGCCGATCCGTCAGGCGTTCCTCGCCTTCGTTCACGATCATCCGCTGTGGGACAAGCGCGATGCTGCCGCGCTTGTGGTCGAAGCTTTTCCCGAAAGCATTGCGCTGCGGCTTTCGATGACCGCCGCCACAATCGGCGACATGTGGGACCTGCGCTGTGCGGTGCGCGAGTTCATGCTGGAATGGCTGCGCGAAAACCAGCCCGAAGCGCTGATCCGCCACCGGCTGGAGGTCGAGGCCGCGAACGAGCGGGGGAGCGAAGGCTAGTCGATCGTCAGCGGTTCGCTCCGCTCACGTCGCACATCCGCCACCAGCCCCGCCTCCCCGCCCGGCCACCAAGGGTACAACCAGCATAGCGTGGCCGGGTCGGTGGTCTGAAACGTAGACGCCTCTATTCGATCCCGTGCTTCGACGGGCGGGTCGGTTCGACCATGCCTTCGCTGATGAAGCCGATCGGCATGGGGTCCGCCGCCCGCTTCTTCAGCTCGCCACGCATCTTCTTGTATTCCGCCTCCATCTTTGACGTCACCGACGCGCGCGAATCCTTCAGCGCCTCGGTGAAGTCGGCCATGGTAACATGCTGCACGTCGGCGCCGGCGCGGTGTAACGCGACCAGCCCCGCCCGGCGGACGACATCTTCCAAGTCGGCGCCGGTAAAGCGTTCGGTCTCGCTTGCGATCTGCGACAGGTTCACATCCTCGGCCAATGGCATGTTGGCGACGTGAATGCCTAGGATCTGCTCGCGGCCCTTCGCATCGGGCGTGCCGACATAGACCAGCTCGTCGAACCTGCCCGGTCGCAGAAGCGCCGGATCGACCAGCGCGGGTCGGTTGGTCGCGCCGACCACCACGACCGATTGCAGTTCCTCCAGCCCGTCCATTTCTGCCAGGATCGTGTTGACCACGCGCCCGCTGACCTGTGAATCGCCCAGCGTATTGCCACGCGCGGGCACCAGCGAATCGATCTCGTCGATGAACAGCACGCAGGGTGAAACGGCGCGCGCGCGGCGGAACATCCTGGCAATCTGCTGCTCACTTTCGCCGTACCATTTGGAGAGCAGGTCGGACGACTTCATCGAGATGAAGTTCGCATCGGCCTCCTTCGCCACCGCCTTGGCCAGCAAGGTCTTGCCGGTGCCCGGTGGGCCATAAAGCAGGAAGCCCTTCGCCGCGCGGATGCCCAGCCGATGGAAGGCCTCACGGTTCTTGATCGGAAGCTCGATCCCTTCCTTCAGCTTTTCGATGGCATCGTCGATCCCGCCGACATCTTCCCACCCCACGTCGGGCACCTGCACCATGACTTCGCGCATGGCGGAGGGCTGGATTCGCTTGAGCGCGGAGAGGAAGTCACCGCGCCCGACATGCAGGTTTTCCAGCACTTCGGGCGGGATCGTCTGCGCGTCGAGATCGATCTGCGGCATGATCCGCCGTACCGCGTCGATCGCGGCCTCACGGGCCAGCGCGGCGATATCCGCGCCGACAAAGCCGTGGGTGACCTTGGCGAGCTCCTTCAGGTCCACGCCCTCGCCCAGCGGCATGCCGCGCGTGTGGATCGCAAGGATTTCGCGCCGCCCGTTTTCGTCGGGCACGCCGATCACGATTTCGCGGTCGAACCGGCCGGGGCGACGGAGCGCTTCGTCGATAGCATCTGGGCGGTTGGTCGCTGCGATGACGACGATGTTGGCGCGCGATTCCAGCCCGTCCATCAGGGTCAGCAATTGTGCGACCAGCCGCTTCTCCGCTTCGCCCGGCACGCTGTCGCGCTTCGGCGCTATCGAATCGATCTCGTCGATGAAGATGATCGCGGGCGCGTTCTGGTTCGCATTTTCGAACACTTCGCGCAGGCGCTTTTCCGATTCGCCATAGCCCGATCCCATGATCTCCGGGCCGTTGATGGCGAAGAACTGCGCGTCGCTTTCGTTGGCGACCGCCTGTGCAAGGCGCGTCTTGCCCGTGCCCGGGGGGCCATGCAGCAGCACGCCCTTGGGCGGATCGACGCCCAGCCGGGTGAACAGTTCGGGATAGCGCAGCGGCAGCTCCACCATCTCACGCAATTGCTGGATCGTATCGGAAATGCCGCCGACATCGTCGTAGTTGACGACAGAGCGACCGGCCATCGGCTCCTCGAAATCGGGCCGCAGCTCGATCTCGGTGTTCTCGTCGATATGGACGATGCCCTTGGGGGCGGTGCTGATGACGCGCAGGCGGATCTGCGTGAGCGCATAGGCCGGCGCATTGAACATGCGCTGCACTTCGGGCGGCATGTTCTGGACCGGCTGCTGGCCGGTCGTCGCGACCAGATCGCCCGCGGTGATCGGTTTGCGGAAGAAATTGCGCTTCAAGGCCTGGGTGGGGCCCTGCAGGCGCATTTCACGGCTCGCGGGCGCGAACACCACACGCGTTGCCGCGCGCGATTGCGCGACCTCGATCGTCACGTGTTCGCCCGATCCGACCTCGGCGTTGGAGCGCTGGAGACCGTCGAGCCGCACCACGTCGAGCGCCTGGTCCTCGTCGTAAGCCGCCATCGCAATCGCGGCAGTGGCACGCTTGCCGGACAGCTGGACGACGTCGCCTTCGGTCACGCCCAAGGTCTGCATGGCACTGCGCGGCAGGCGCGCGACTCCGCGGCCACTTTCTTCCTGCCTTGCGGCGGCCACCTGCAGGCGGACGGTCTTTTCTTGCGTGGCGGCTTCGCTATCGGCCATGTGCGCTCTCTCTCCCGGCATCGGCGGCGTGGCAGCCTACATAGGCACCCCGCAGGATTATGGAATGGTTGAGCACCCGCATGGGTCCGCTTGCCGCGGTGTTGTGTGCATCGGGCAAGAAAAAACCCGGCTGAGCGAACCCAGCCGGGTATTAAGTTTGGGAGAGGATGCCTGAAAGGCCTCATTGTTGTGCCGCAACATGATTTTGTTCGCAAGTGCAAAACGACCCAAGTTTGTTGTCAATTTTGCAACTGCCGGTGCGCCTAGCGAAACCATCATTGATAACGCTAACATTCCAATACCTTCTTGCTGCGGTGCAACATGGCTCCCGCTACCTGCGGGATGACAAAGGCGCATCGATTTTCTAGACGCGCACTAATCCAGCGCATTCGACCCTTCAGGAGTACCATGCAGAAACTCTACCCCGATGCCGCCGCCGCCCTCGAAGGCGTACTCAGCAACGACATGCTGATCGCCAGCGGCGGCTTTGGCCTGTGCGGCATTCCCGAACGCCTGCTCGACGCGATTCGCGACAGCGGTGTGACCGGACTGACCTTCGCCAGCAATAATGCCGGGATCGATAACGAAGGCATTGGCAAGCTGCTGCGCACCAAGCAGGTCAAGAAGATGATTTCGTCCTATGTCGGCGAGAACAAGGAATTCGAACGGCAGTACCTTGCTGGCGAGCTGGAGGTCGAGTTCTGCCCGCAGGGCACCTTGGCCGAACGCATGCGCGCGGGCGGGGCAGGCATACCCGGCTTCTACACCAAGACCGGAGTCGGCACGCAGGTGGCCGAGGGCAAGGAGGTCAAGCAGTTCGACACCGGCGAAGGCCCGCAGGACTACATCCTCGAAAAAGGGATCTTCGCCGACCTTGCCATCGTGAAGGCGTGGAAGGCGGACGAGACCGGCAATGTCGTGTTTCGCAAGACCGCGCGCAATTTCAACGTGCCCGCCGCGACCTGCGGCAAGGTCTGCGTGGTCGAGGTTGAGGAAATCGTGCCTGCCGGATCGCTCGATCCCGACAGCATCCACCTGCCCGGGGTTTTCGTGCAGCGGATGATCGTGGGCGCGCCCTACGACAAGAAGATTGAGTTCCGCACCGTACGCGAGGCGGCGTGATGCACCCGGGCCGCGCCAGCCTGATCGGGCTTGCCCTTTCGTGCACGCTGGCGGCGTGTTCGACTGGCGAGCCGATGGCAGCGGCGGTGGCCCCGCCCGCACCGACCGGGATCGAGGCACCTGCCCCCGATTCCATGCGCTGGCTTTATGGTTCGGGCGAAGCGGCAGGAGCCTCGATCCAGGCCTTTCGCGCGCTCGCCGATTATGCGCTGGCCGCAGCATCGGACTGGCCCGAACAGTCGGTCGTCATGGGCCTACCCGATGCCGAGGGCGGCACCGGTAGCGCAACGTGCCGCGATGCCGATGGCTCGGCCAAGCCGCCCGCCGTCGTGTTCGACGTCGACGAGACGCTGATCCAGAATCTCGGCTTCGAATACTGGGACGCAACCCATACGGGCGGGTATGACCCGAAAGTGTGGGACGAGTGGGAGCGTACGGGCGCGAATTATGTCGCACCGGTTCCCGGAGCGGTGACCACGCTCAAGCGCCTGCGTGAGGCCGGGATCACACCGGTGTTCAACACCAATCGCAGTTCGGCCAATGCCGAGGGAACGGCCGCTGCCATTGCCGCCGCCGGGCTCGGCGATGCAGTGCATGGCGAAACCCTGTTCCTGAAGGGCGACGATGCGACGGGCTCGCGCAAGGATGGCCGCCGCGCGACCATTGCCGCGCGCTATTGCGTGCTGGCCCTGGCGGGCGACAACCTCGGCGACTTTGCGGACATATTCAACGCCGGCGACCGCGCCCCGCTCGACCGGCGGGAAATCGCCTCGCGCGGCAGCTATGCTCGCCTGTGGGGCAATGGCTGGTTCGTGTTGCCCAATCCGGTCTACGGCGCATCGATCGAAGGGACGGTGGGCGCAGTATTCCCACCAGAGTATCGCTGGCGCCCGACCGGCGAGAGCCAGTGAAGATATGAAGCGTCTGCTCGCCCCGATCCTGCTGATTGCCGCTGCGCCCGCCCTCTCGGGCTGCGTTGCGCTGGCAGTTCCGGTGGCGACCGGGTTGGTGATGGGCGGGCGAATTCAGGACGATGCACGCACCAAGGAAGGTGACGAGACCGCGCTTGCCGCCGCTTCGGCAGATAAGGCGTCACTCACACCCTCCATCGCCCCGTCCGAGTTCGACGGCGCAGACCCGGGATCCGACGCCGATGCGCAGGTTGCGCTGCTCGCATCGTCCAAGGTCACCGGTGTTGCGCCCTTTGCGGAGATGCCCGCGCCCGATGGCATCGCGACCATTGACGATGACCACGATTATACCGGCCTGTTCGCGAAAGTGACCGCGATTGCCCAGCGCGATCCCTTTGCCGAGGAAAAGCGGCTATCAGCCATGCTCGCCAACCCGGCCGACCTGAAGCCTGAGCGGGCCGAATGCGCTTTCGCGCAGACCGCTGTGCTGGTCGATCTCGACCCGGGCAGCGAGGAAGCACCATTGGGTGACGATGTCGTCGCTTCGGAGCCGCTGGTGCGCGTGCTGGCCACCTTGCGTGCACAGGAAGTCGCGGTTCTGTGGCTCTCCCGCCATACTGCCGTGCGGGCCGGAGCGGTGCGCCGGATGCTGCTGCGCACCGGGCTCGACCCGCGCGGCACCGACGAACTCTATCTCGTCCGTTACGAGGACGAGAGCAAGGCAACCCGCCGCGCCGACGCGGCGAAGGATTATTGCATCGTCGCCATCCTCGGCGACGAGAAGCGCGATTTCGACGAGCTGTTCGCATTCCTGAAAGACGAAAATGCGGCTTTCGCGCTCGACCCATTGCTGGGCGAGGCGTGGTTTGTCGCCCCGCCTCCGCTCACCTCCCCGACACAACCTGATGAAGAAGGCTGATAGCATGACCGACCAACCGACTGGCTGGACCCGTGACCAGATGGCCGCCCGCGCGGCGCGCGAGTTGGAAGATGGCTATTACGTCAATCTCGGCATCGGCATCCCGACGCTGGTCGCCAATCACATCCCCGAAGGCATGCACGTGACCTTGCAGAGCGAAAACGGCATGCTGGGGATCGGGCCTTTCCCGCTGGAAGGCGAGGAAGACGCCGACCTGATAAATGCAGGCAAGCAGACCAACAGCGAGCTGAAGCATTCCGCCTATTTCGACAGCGCAACCAGCTTCTCCATGATCCGCGGCGGACATATCGACCTGACCGTGCTCGGCGCGATGGAAGTGGCGCAGAATGGCGACATCGCGAACTGGATGATCCCGGGCAAGATGATCAAGGGCATGGGCGGCGCGATGGATCTGGTCGCGGGTGTCAAGAAGATCATCGTGGTGATGGACCACACCAGCAAGCATGGCGACCCCAAGTTCATCCCCGAATGCACCCTGCCGCTGACGGGTACCAACGTGGTCGACATGGTCATCACCAATCTCGGCGTGTTCCAGCGGCCCGACCATGACAGCCCGTTCCGCCTGATCGAGCTGGCGCCCGGTGTGACCGAAGAGGATATCGCGAAGACCACGACCGCGAATTACGAGGTGGCCCTGGCAACCGCATGAGCGGTCGGATGTGGGCCCTTGCCGCACTCGTCGTGCTACTGGCGATTGGCGGTTTCATCGCCTTCACCTCGCCGCCCAGGTTGCTATCCATTGCAGATGGTATCGCCGGTGGCGGCAAGGGCGTGCAGCGCACGGGCTCTGCAGTCGCCTTCGGGAGTAACGGCCAAGCCCTGGATGTGTGGGCCCCCGCGGCGGGAAGCGAGACCCCGCGCCCCGTTGTCGTCTTTTTCCATGGCGGCGGCTGGGTGAAAGGCGACCGAGACGCCTACGCCTTCGCCGGGCGGGCCTTTGCCAGTCGCGGCTACGTGCTAGTCATCCCAGACTATCGCAAGGTGCCCGACGCGCTCTTTCCCGCCTTTATCGAAGATGGCGCGGATGCCGTGGCATGGACCTACGAGAATATTGAAGACTTCGGCGGCGATCCAGATCGGATCGCGCTCGCAGGGCATTCTGCGGGAGCGCATACCGCAGTCACGCTGGCACTCGACCCGCGCTGGCTGCGCGGCCGCGCGCTGGACGCAAAGACAGTCAAAGCCGTGATCGGCCTATCAGGCCCTTACGATTTCTATCCCTTCGACAAGAAGCGCTCGATCGACGCGATGTCGCACTGGCCCACCCCGCGCGATACGCAGCCCATCGCATGGGCGCGCCCGGATGCTCCCCCGATGTTGCTGGTGACTTCGAGCGAAGATACGGTCGTCCGTCCTTACAATACCGAGAACCTGACGGCGAAGCTGCGCGAGCTCGGCGCACCGGTGGAAATGGAGAATTACGAAGGGCTCAGCCACGAAGATGTGGTCATGGCCCTGTCCAAACCGTTTCGCGACAAGGCGCCGGTGCTCGACCGCAGCGTCACCTTCCTCGATGAGGCGATGTGATCGCATTGCTTGACCTACAAGCAACGGTGCCGCAGCGATCCGGCCATGTGGCTCGATAAACCCCGTAACCCGAACGCTCCGCTCGCCGGGCTGAAAGTCCTCGAACTGGCGCGCATCCTTGCCGGACCGTTCTGCGGGCAGACGCTGGCCGATCTGGGTGCGGACGTCATCAAGGTGGAGGCGCCGGAGGGGGACGGCACGCGGCTGTGGGGTCCGCCTTTTGTCGAACGCGGTAACGGTGCACGAGAGGCGGCCTATTACCATGGCTGCAATCGTGGGAAGCGCGGGATCACCGCCGATTTCAGGAACGTGGAGGATCGCGCGACGGTCACCGACTTGGCCGGGCAAGCCGATGTCGTGATCGAGAATTTCCTTCCCGGCAAGCTAGCCAGGTTTGGGCTCGACTATGAAAGCCTGTCCGTCGCCAACCCGCGTCTCGTTTACTGCTCGATCAGTGGGTTCGGGCAGGATGGCCCGCGCCGCGACGAGCCTGGCTATGACTTCGTGATCCAGGCGATGAGCGGCTTCATGGCACTGACGGGTGAGCCCGAGGGCGAACCGATGAAACACGGCATGTCGATTTCGGACCTGTTCTGTGGGCTTTATTCGACCATCGCGATCCAGTCCGCGCTGGCGTTGCGCGCACGCACCGAAACCGGCCAGCATATCGACATGGCGCTGTACGATTGCTCGGTCGCGCTACTCGCCCACCAAGCGCAAAGCTATTTCACCACGGGGCAGAACCCGCCGCGCATGGGCAACATGCACGCGCAGGTCAGCGCCTATGGCGTCTTCCCGACAAAGGACGGGCCGGTCGTGCTCGCGCCCGCCAACGACCGGCTGTTCCGCAAGCTGTTGGAAGTGTTCGAGCGGCACGATCTACTGGGCGACGAACGCTTCGCGACCAACGAGGCACGAATCGCCAACCGCTCCGAGATCGACGGGATCATTGCGGACGAAACCGCGCAATGGGATCGCGAGACCCTGTTGCGCCACTGCCGCGAAGCAGGCGTGCCCGCCGGACCGATCTACGAGGTGTCCGAAGTCTTCGAGGACCCACAGGTGCAGGCGCGCGGGATGACCTTCCCCATGGCGGACGGGCTCACGGGCCTTCGCAGCCCGTTCAGGTTCTCCGATGCAGAGCTGGCGCTGGGCGAGGCGTCACCAACTCTCGGGCAGGATGATTGATCTGCTTTGTAGGTCGCCTGCGCGACCTCGGACGCCACCCGCCCCGCCTCCCCACCCGGCCCCCATATCGTGGGTGTACCCTTGGTGGCCGGGTGGGGA
>NZ_CAXQBM010000039.1:0-5055 GCF_964222115.1 Alteriqipengyuania sp. | reverse complement strand
GCGACCGGAAGCGGTTCGCCGCTGATCATGGATTCATCGATCGCGCTCGATCCCTCCTCGATTTCGCCATCGACGGTAACCTTGTCGCCGGGTCGAACGCGCAGACGATCGCCTGTGGTTAGCTGATCGAGCGGCACCTCGCGCTCGTCGCCTGAGCCAAAGATCTTGACCGCGCTGGGCGGTGCCAGCTCGAGCAGTGCGCGCAAGGCGCTCGAGGTCGAACCCCTGGCCTTGAGCTCGAGGACCTGTCCGAGCAGAACGAGCGTCGTGATGACCGCTGCCGCCTCGAAATAGACCCCGACCCGTCCCGAATGGTCGCGGAACGCTGCAGGGAACAGATCGGGCGCGACCGTCGCCACGACGCTAAAAAGATAGGCGATGGCCACGCCGAACCCGATCAGGGTGAACATGTTGAGATTGCGCGTCTTGAGCGACTGGATGGCCCGAACGAAGAACGGCCAGGCGCCCCATAGAACCACCGGGGTTGCGAGCGCAAATTGCGCCCACTGCGCCCAGGCCGGTTCTATCAGACGGTCGAAACTGAGCCCCGGTGCCATGTCGCTCATCGCATAGACGAACAGAGGCAGCGTGAGCAGCGCGCTCCACCAGAACCTACGCAGCATGTCGACCAGTTCGGGGTCGGGGCCATCGCCCAGCGAAACGGTTTCCGGTTCGAGCGCCATGCCGCAAATCGGGCATGAACCCGGCCCGGGCTGGCGGATTTCAGGGTGCATCGGACAGGTGTAGATCGTGCCTTCGGGCACATCCTCGACCGCGTCGAGATGCGCGCCCGAGAGATAGAGCTCGGGATCGGTGACGAACTTGTCGTGACAGCGCGGCGAACAGAAATAGTGTGTCGCGCCCTCATGCGTCGCGATATGCTGAGCCCCGTCGATTGCAACGCTCATGCCGCATACCGGGTCGATCGCGGTACCCTCGATCACACTCTGGTCCTTGCTCATCGCCTGTCCTTTCTAGCTCTTCACGACTACGAACTGCCCCATCATGCCTGCATCCTCGTGTTCGAGAATGTGGCAGTGATACATGTAGGGCAGGTCTGGGTCGGTGTGTTCTTCAAAACGCAGGAGAAGGCGTACCTGCTCGCGCGGGTTGACGATCACGGTATCCTTCAAACTGGTTTCCAATGGTGGGGGCGCTCGGCCATCGCGGTCGATCACACGAAACTGGACGTTATGGATATGAAACGGGTGGGCCATCATCGAAGCGTTGGCGATCTCCCAGATTTCCCATTGGCCGACTGGCACACGTTCGTTGATCACATTCATGTCCATCGCAGCACCGTTAATGGACATTCCGCCGCCCATCATGCCCATGTCGAGAACGAAACGCCGGGTTCGGACGGCTGACGACGGGTCGGTTGGAGCAAGCGATGCCAGTTGTGTCGGCACCCTGATGCGCTGGGCCGAACTTGCCGGCCTGATATCGAGGATTTGAAACACGTCTGCGGAAGCATCGCCGCTATCGCCGCGCCCCATCATCCCGCCGCCCATCATTCCGCGTCCGCCCATCATGCCCATGGCGTTTTCGGGACTGCTGGCAAGAAGGCGAAGCGGGCGTCCTTCCGAGAGATCGATAATTACCTGCGCGCGCTCCCCCGGGGCGAGCCTGACCGAGCGGACGATGTGCGAACGATCGAGCAAGCCGCCATCGCTCGCGATCAGTTGCATCGAACGATCACCTTCGAGCGAAAAATCGTAAAGGCGGGCGTTCGATCCATTGAGGATGCGCAGCCGCAATTGGCCTGTCTGTGCGTCGAACACAGCGTTTTCAGTGCCGTTGACGAATATCCGGCTCCCGCGCACGCCCATCATCCGCGCGTGCATACTCAGCGGGTACACCAAGCGGCCGGATCCATCGATCACGCGGTCCTGCACGATCAGCGGAATGTCGTCGACGCCATAGTCGCTCGGCAAGTCGAGGCGCTCTTCCTCGTCGTCGCGAACATAGATCGGTGCGGCGAGCCCGGCATAGACCTGCGGCCCGGCTCCGCGCTCCAAGTGTGAATGATACCAGTAGAGCGAAGCCCGCTGGCGAACTTGGAAAGAAGGCCTCCAGCGTTCGCCGGGACGGATCAACTGATGCGGTCCGCCATCGGCTGCGGCAGGAAGTTCGAAACCATGCCAATGGACCGTAGCGCCTTCGGCCAGCTTGTTGTCGATATGGAACTGCACCCACTCGCCCCGGCGCATTTCCAGCGTCGGTCCCAGATAGGGTGCGTCGATGCCGATGGTGGGCGAAGCAACACCGGTGACGAATTCCTTCTGGCCTGGGGTCAAAGACAAGCGGAAAACCCGTGCGCCCTGCTCAATCTCGCCACGCTGCAAGGGCGGTATAGCGAGCAAATTGGATCCGTCAGTGCTGTCCAGCATCGATGCGTCTTGCGCTTTGCATCCCGCAAGCGGGAACGCGGCAAAGCCTGCAGCAGCAAAACCAGCGCTTTTGATCAGTGTGCGGCGGTCCACGGGGAATGCCTGGGTTATGCGGGGTGTCCGGATCATGCTCCTCCTGTTTCGCGATGGGCGGCACCAGATTTGCCTGGCACCGCCCAACCGATTTACTCCTTCGTGATCGACGTGATCACACTGCCTTCAGAACCAGTACGAAATTCAAAGGCAATGCCCTCACCGACGCTTACTTCGCTGCGCAGTTGCTCATCGGCTTCGAACGCCATGGTCATTGCCGGCCATTCGATTGCGGGAACCGGGCCGTGGTCGACGGTGATCGTACCCGCTTCGGCGTCGATGGCGGTGACGGTGCCTTGCGCACTCGCGGACTGCATTGCGTTGCCGGTATCCGCCATCGGCATATCCTGGCCGTCCATCATCATTGCATCTTCAGCCATCGGCATGTCCTCCATCTCGGCAGTGTCCTGGCCAGAATCGCAGGCTGCCAGCGCCAGCGGCGCGGCCAATAGGGTTATGAGGGTTGTGTGACGCATTCTTCTTCTCCTTGGGGTTGGGTTGGCCGTTCCGGCCGGGGACGACGCAGCAACAGATAGGCTGCGGGAAGCACGAACATGGACAGGAGCGGCGCGGTGATCATCCCGCCGATCATCGGCGCGGCGATGCGGCTCATCACTTCGGAGCCAGCCCCAGTGCCGATCAGGATCGGAAACAGGCCGGCGAGGATGACCGCGACGGTCATTGCCTTGGGCCGGACGCGCAACAATGCCCCTTCACGGATGGCGGCGGAGACTTCCTCCGCATCCGGGTCCTCACCGCGCCGCTCCAGCGCAGCTTTCAGATAGATCAGCATGATGACGCCAAATTCGGCTGACACCCCGGCCAGCGCGATGAAGCCGACGGCGGTCGCGACCGACTGGTTGTATCCCATCAGGTAAAGCAGCCAGAAGCCGCCTGTCAGCGCGAACGGCAAGGTGCCCATGATGAGCAGCGCCTCGTCGAACCGGCGGAAGATCAGGTAAAGCAGCAGGAATATGATCGCGAGCGTAGCCGGAACGACGATCTGCAGACGTTCGTAGGCCCGCGTGAGATATTCAAACTGCCCGGCATAGGACAGGCTGACGCCCGGAGGCAGATCGACCTCGGCCGCGATAACCTCCTGCAGATCGCCAACCACAGAAGACAGATCGCGCCCGCGCACATCGATATAGACATAGCTTGTGGGACGGCCCTGTTCGCTCTTGAGCATGGGCGGGCCGCTGGTCACACGCACCTGCGCAACGGTACCAAGCGTGATCTGCTGACCAGACGGGGTCAGCACCGGCAGATTGCGCAGCTCGTCGACACTGTCGCGGATCTCGCGCGGATAGCGAACATTGATCGGGTATCTTGCGAGGCCTTCGACTGTACGGGCCACATTGGCACCGCCAATTGCGCCGGAGACGATCTGCTGCACGTCGGCGATGTTGAGACCGTAGCGGGCCGCTTCCAGCCGGTCGATATCGACATCGACATAGCGGCCTCCCGACAGCCTTTCAGCCAGCGCAGAACTGACGCCGGGAATGTTCTTTGCCGCCTGTTCGATCTGGAGCGCGACGCGTTCCAGCTCGCCGAGATCTTCGCCCGAAACCTTGACCCCGATCGGGCTCTTGATCCCGGTTGCGAGCATGTCGATCCGGTTGCGGATCGGCGGCACCCATACATTGGCAAGGCCAGGCACCTGCACGGCGCGGTCCAGTTCCTCGACCAGCATATCCGGTGTCATGCCCTCGCGCCACTCATCGCGTGGTTTGAAGCGGATGGTCGTCTCGAACATTGTGAGAGGGGCGGGATCGGTGGCGGTATCGGCGCGCCCGGCCTTGCCGAACACGGTTTCGACTTCCGGTACGGTCATGATCAGCCGGTCGGTGCGCTGTAGCAGCGCTGACGCCTCTCCGGGAGACAATCCAGGCAGGGCGCTGGGCATGTAGAGCAGGTCGCCTTCGTCGAGCGGCGGCAGGAATTCGCCGCCAAGCCGCGAGAAGGGAACGAGCGTGGTCAGGAAGACCAGCCCAGCGATGACCAAAGCGGTCTTCGGGCGGCGCATCACCCAGTCTAGCCCGGGCCGATAGGCCCGGGTCAGCACGCGATTGACCGGGTTGCTGTCCTCTGCCGGAATCTTTCCGCGCACCAGCCATCCCATCAGCACCGGAACCAGAGTGATCGACAGGATCGCAGCAGCCGCCATGGCATAGGTCTTGGTAAAGGCCAGCGGTGCGAACAGCCGTCCCTCCTGCGCCTGCAAGGTGAACACCGGCAGAAACGACAAGGTGATGATCAGCAGGCTGAAAAACAGCGCCGGGCCGACTTCCTTCGAGGCATCCGCGACGATCCGCCAGCGCTCCTGGACGGACAGAACCGTGTCAGGGTTCTCCTCGGCCCAGCGCTCCAGATGCTTGTGGGCGTTCTCGATCATCACCACCGCAGCATCGACCATCGCGCCGACCGCGATGGCGATCCCGCCAAGAGACCTGATGTTCGCGTTTACGCCCTGAAAGCGCATCACGATGAAGGCCGCGAGCACGCCGAGCGGAAGGGTGACGACCGCGACGAGTGCCGAGCGCGCGTGCCACAGGAACAGCAGGCACACCAG
>NZ_CAXQBM010000038.1:0-24082 GCF_964222115.1 Alteriqipengyuania sp. | reverse complement strand
GGCCGTCGACCGAGGCGCTCGTCGCCGGCTACAACGACGCGAACGGCATCGTGCCCGAGGCCGCGACCTCGCTGCACGCGGTGACCGACGCCTCCCATGCAACTGGAAACCGGCCGCACGCACCAGGTCCGCGTTCACTGCGCGTCAATAGGTCATCCGCTATTGGGAGACCCACAATATGGACGCGATCCCAAGGCCTTGCGGCCGATCCTCGAAAAGCTGGGCTTCAAGCGGCAGGCACTTCACGCAGCCAGCCTCGGCTTCGTTCACCCGGCAACCGGTGGACGGGTCGATTTTCAGGCTGACCTGCCACGGGACATGGTGGAACTGATCGACGAAATTGCTCGTTGAAATCGATGAACACCGCTCGAAATCGCGAGCGAATTGACCTATATCGTACCCGGTGGCCCAGCGCTTCCGGATGCCCAGCAGGGGTCCGGGCAGGTGGTCGACCAAGAAAGGTTAGGGAACACGTGAGTAAAAGCAAGGCAGTAGCCATACCGGCCCTTGGCGGAGAGCAGAGCCTCAACCGCTATTTGTCCGAAATCAAGAAATTCCCCGTGCTGACGGCAGAGCAGGAATACATGCTCGCCAAGCGCTACGAAGAACATGAGGACCCGGAGGCCGCGGCACAGCTCGTGTCGAGCCACCTGCGGCTCGTGGCCAAGATCGCGATGGGCTATCGCGGTTATGGCCTGCCGGTGAGCGACCTTATTTCCGAAGGCAATGTCGGCCTGATGCAGGGCGTCAAGAAGTTCGAAGCCGATCGCGGCTTCCGCCTCGCGACCTATGCAATGTGGTGGATCAAAGCGAGCATCCAGGAATATATCCTGCGCTCGTGGAGCCTCGTGAAAATGGGCACCACCGCTGCGCAGAAGAAGCTGTTCTTCAACCTGCGCCGGATGAAGAAGAACCTCGACGCGTACGAGGATACGGACCTGCATCCCGACGATGTGAAGAAGATCGCGACCGATCTCGGCGTGCCCGAGCAGGAAGTGATCAACATGAACCGGCGGATGCTGATGGGCGGCGACAGCTCGCTCAACGTGTCGATGCGCGGCGACGAGGAAGGCGCGAGCCAGTGGCAGGACTGGCTGACCGACGATCGCCCCTTGCAGGACGAGACCACCGCCGACGCGCAGGAGGCGCATGTGCGCCACGAGATGCTGGTCGAGGCGATGGATTCGCTCAACGACCGCGAGAAGCACATCCTGACCGAACGCCGGCTGACCGAAGATCCGCAGACGCTCGAAGAGCTGAGCAAGGTCTACGACGTCTCGCGCGAGCGCATCCGCCAGATCGAAGTGCGCGCGTTCGAGAAGCTGCAGAAGGCGATGCAGCGGATCGCAGGCGAAAAGCTGATGCCGGCGGCGGCTTAGCGCCACGCAGGCATTTCGCGCAAGGAATGGGGGCGCAACCTTCGCGGGTTGCGCCCCTTCCTGTATCCGGGCCTAAAATTGTCTGGTCATGTCCAGCGCCGCATCGAACCGGCCCTCCGCCTCTGCATTGCGCAGGAATAGCACATTCTGCGTCAGGACCTCCGCCGGTGTCTCGTCCTTCGCGAACCCCGCCATCGTCTCGTCGATGAACGCATCGAGCGGCATGTAGCCTTCACGGGTCGACTGACCGGGCGTAAGTTCGGTCTGCACCGCCGGCGGCGCGATCTCGATCACCTCGACCTGCCCTTCCAGCTTTGCGCGCAGCGACACGGTGTAGCTGTGAATCGCTGCCTTGGTGGCCGAATAGGTCGCCGCCTTGGGCATCGGCACGAAGGCGAGGCCCGAGGTGACGTTGATGATCGCCGCATCGTCTCTCGTCTTGAGATGCGCGACCAACGCATCGGTCAGCCGGATCGGGCCCAGCAGGTTCGTTTCGATCGTCGCTGCGGCATCGGCGAGGTCGCGCGGCCCCGTTATGTCCTCATACCGCATGATCCCGGCATTATTGACCAGCACGTTGAGGTCAGGATGGCTTGCAACCACGTCTTGCGCGAAGCGTGCGATATCCGCCGCATCGCCCACGTCGAGCGGCATGGCGTGCAGGTTCTCGCGCCCGTCCGTCGTTTCCTCAAGCGAGTCGAGCGTCCGCCCCGCAACGATCACGGTGTTGCCCATGTCGTGCCAGCGTCGCGCGAGTTCGCGGCCGATGCCGCTGCCGCCGCCGGTGACGAGGATCGTGTTTCCCAATGGTTTCATGATGCTTCCTTTCTTGAACTGGAATGCTGGCTCATCTAGTCCTTTACTCTCTAAACGAAAGTAGGCACCTTTTCGTGCGGTACTTACCGATTGGTGAGATATGGGAAACGCGCCACATACAAGCTATCATGATGACCCGTCGGTCGATGAACTGGTCAACGAAACCATTGGTCGCGTGGCTGACAAGTGGACCTTGCTGATCATCGAATCGCTGGAGGAAGGCGGCACGCGGAGGTTCAGCGAGCTGGGCCGCACCCTCCCCGGCATCAGCCAGAAGATGCTAACCCAGACCCTCAGGCAGATGGAGCGGGAGGGACTGGTCGTGCGGACCGCCTACCCCGAGGTGCCGCCCAGGGTGGAATATTCGCTGACCGACATGGGGCGCGATCTGGCGGAAGCCTTTTGTGGTGTGTGGCAGTGGGCGGAGCGCAATATCGTCCAAATCGAACAGGCTCGCGCGCACTATGATCGCAGACAGGCGCGCAAGTGATTGTTCCCGGCCGCTGCACTGTCTAGATCGCCTTCGATGCTCTACCGCGCCCTCCAGATCCTGACCGCGCTTGTCGCGACATTTATCGGGCTGAGCCTGTTCCTCACGATATTCTGGCGTTTCGCGCCCGTCCCCGTCACCATGACAATGATGATGGACGAGAACGGCTATGCGAAGGAATGGCGCAGCCTCGACGATATCGACCGCAGCCTGGTGCGCGCGGTGATCGCCGCCGAAGACCAAAACTTCTGCGAGCATAACGGGTTCGATTATGCGGCCATGCAGGCCGCGATGCGCGACAACATGAAGGGCAAGAGGCAGCGCGGCGGCTCAACCATCAGCCAGCAGACCGCCAAGAACGTGTTCCTGTGGCAAGGCGGCAGCTTCTTCCGCAAGGGGCTGGAGGCATGGTTCACCGTGCTGATCGAGAACCTGTGGACCAAGCGGCGGATCATGGAAGTCTATCTCAATGTCGCGGAGACCGGGATCGGAACCTACGGGGCGGAAGCAGGCTCGCTGCGCTATTTCGGGCATTCCGCCGCACGACTCACGCCGACGCAGGCTGCGCGGATGGCAGTCGCCCTCCCCAGCCCCAAGAAGCGCGAGGTCAAGAACCCGCAAGGCTGGCTGCGCCGCCACGGCGACCGGATGGCAAGGGCGGTTGGCACGATGGCCCGCGAAGGGCTAGACGCCTGTGTCTATGAGTAGCCACGCGCATCACGGCCACGGGCATAACCATGCTCACGGGCATGGGCATTCCCACGGCGGACATGGCCACAGCCATGCGCCTGCCGATTTCGGTAAGGCCTTTGCCATCGGCGTCGTGCTGAACACTGCCTTCGTTATCGTCGAGGCAACCTTCGGCTTCCTCTCGGGCTCGATGGCGCTGGTCGCCGATGCGGGGCACAACCTGTCGGACGTGCTGGCGCTGCTGATCGCCTGGGGCGCCAGCATTGCCGCCAAGCGCCCTGCCTCGCCCGGCTTCACCTACGGCTTGAAAAGCTCGACCATCCTCGCCGCGCTCGCCAACGCAGCCCTGCTACTCATCGCGATCGGCGCGATCTTCTTCGAGACGATCCATCGCATGATCGATCCGGTGGAGCCGGAAGGCTGGACGATGATCTGGGTCGCAGGCATTGGCATCGTCATCAACACCGCCACTGCGCTGATGTTCATGCGCGGGAGCAAGGACGACTTGAATATCCGTGGCGCATTCCTGCATATGGCGGCGGACGCGCTGGTCTCGGTCGGGGTGGTCATCGCAGGCGCGGCGATCCTGCTGACCGGCGCGATCTGGCTCGACCCGCTCACCAGCCTGCTGATCCTCGCGGTGATCGCCTGGGGCACCTGGGGTCTTACGCGCGACAGCCTGAAGCTGGGCCTGCTGTGCGTACCCGCAGGGATCGACGAGGCGGCTGTGCGCGAAAGCCTGCGGAGCGAACCCGGCGTGAGCGAAGTGCACGACCTGCATATCTGGCCCATGTCGACCACCGAAACCGCGCTGACCGCGCACCTTGTGATGCCGGAAGGGCATCCGGGCGACGCTTTCCTCGCCCACATCGCGCAGCGTCTGGAGCACGATTACCATATCGGCCACGTGACGCTGCAGATCGAGCAGACGCGCGATTGCGAGAGTGGGTGCTGAATTGGCGTAGCCGACAGCATATCTCTGTAAACTGATAGACGAAGCCCCTTGCGGCGACGCTAGATTTCAGCTCCGAACCAAGCATATGCGCCGCATGATGGCACGGCTCGGCCAACCCTTTCACCGGGCGGGGCTTTATTCAATGCTGCAATATGACGCCGGATTTCTCGTGTACCTGACAAAGCCGTAGGGCCCCAGAATCCGAAAGCCACCCACCCCGAGGTCGCTCATTTCAAGAGCAAACTCGCCGCCTGCCGTGTTATACAAATCAAACCAGCATATCCCGCCTCGCTCGGCCGGAGCAAAGTGCAATTTACCCTCGCTTGACAATACCTTGGGGCACGACGGCACACTGAAATCGTAATCCAACCTTCCCGGCAGAACCCGATAATCGATCGGACCGAATTGCTGCGCAGCCACCGAAAGGCCGGATGCATTCAAAAGGATCGAATCCTGTCCGGGCGCGGAATAGCAACCAAACACCTCGCTGTTCTCTAGCGCCGACTCCGCCTGAGACTGGGGCCGTACGCTGAACACGCCGAATAGGAACACGCCAAGGATAGCGGCCAGGTAGAGGATCTTAACGATGACAGGCAGGAAACCACTATCGAGTTCCCTGCTCGCTCTATCCAGGCCGAAGATAGCGCTGCCAGCCTAGCTTAGATCACGCCGCGTCGGCTCCGGCGCGCTTGCCGCCCTCGCCGTTGAACACGCGGATCGGGTCCTTGCGACCTTCCACCACGTCCTTGTCGATCACCACTTCATTGACATCGTCGAGATCGGGCAGATCGTACATCGTATCCAGCAGCAAGCCTTCCACGATCGAGCGCAGGCCGCGGGCGCCGGTCTTGCGCTTGATCGCACGCTCGGCGATCGCCTTCAGGGCATCGTCGTTGAACGTCAGGTCCACGCCTTCCAGCTCGAACAGCTTGGCATACTGCTTGACGATGGCGTTCTTCGGTTCCTGCAGAATCGTGACCAGCGCATCTTCGTCGAGATCGTGCAGCGACGCGATGACCGGAAGGCGGCCGACGAATTCGGGGATGAGGCCGAACTTGAGCAGGTCTTCCGGTTCGCTCTTTTCCAGCAGCTCGCCCACGCGGCGTTTGTCCGGGTCGGCAACATGCGCACCGAAACCGATGCTGCGCTTCTGCAGGCGGTCGGCGATGATCTTGTCGAGGCCCGCAAAGGCGCCACCGCAAATGAACAGGATGTTCGTGGTGTCGACCTGCAGGAATTCCTGCTGCGGGTGCTTGCGGCCACCCTGCGGCGGGACGGAGGCGGTGGTGCCTTCCATCAGCTTGAGCAGCGCCTGCTGCACGCCCTCGCCCGACACGTCGCGCGTGATGCTGGGATTTTCCGCCTTGCGCGTGATCTTGTCGATCTCGTCGATATAGACGATCCCGTGCTGGGCTTTCTCGACGTTGTAGTCGGACGCCTGCAGCAGCTTGAGGATGATGTTCTCTACGTCTTCACCGACATAACCCGCTTCGGTCAGCGTGGTCGCATCGGCCATCGTGAACGGCACGTCGAAGGTGCGCGCCAGCGTCTGCGCCAGCAGCGTCTTGCCCGAGCCGGTCGGCCCGACGAGCAGGATGTTGGACTTCGCCAGTTCCACATCGCCCTGTTTCCCGGCGTGCTTCAGGCGCTTGTAGTGGTTGTGCACGGCGACCGAGAGCACGCGCTTCGCACGGTCCTGCCCGATCACGTAATCATTGAGCGTGGCGCAGATTTCCGAAGGCGAAGGCACTTCGCCTTCCTTGCGACCCGGCAGGCCCGCCTTGGTTTCCTCGCGAATGATGTCGTTGCACAGCTCGACGCATTCGTCGCAGATAAACACGGTCGGTCCGGCGATCAGCTTGCGCACCTCGTGCTGGGATTTGCCGCAGAAACTGCAGTACAGCGTGCTCTTGCTATCCGTTCCGCTCAATTTGCTCATAACCTTCTAATCCTCGAATCCCCGCACGTGCGGAGAACCTTTCGAATGTAACTTTCGCGCGCGGCAATGCAACCGATGCCGATCATGCACGAAGACCCTTGCGAAGGCCTGAAAATGGCCCCCGGAAAGTTCCGCGCGTGCATTTAGCACCGGAATTTCAGCAACCTGTGGCGCACTGGCCACGGGTTCGCGGTGCCGGATCAGGCAGGCGCGCCGCCCGAACCTTCCGCTTCGCCCGACGAATCGCCCGTACCGTCGTTTTGCGGACGGGTTTCGAACACCTTGTCCACGATGCCGAACTTCATCGCTTCGGCCGCATCGAGGAAGGTGTCGCGATCCATCGCCTCCTCGATCTTCTCGAGCGGCTGGCCTGTATATTTGGCGTACAGCTCGTTCATGTTCTTACGAATGCGCAGGATCTCGCGTGCCTGGATCTCGATGTCCGACGCCATGCCCTGTGCGCCGCCCGAAGGCTGGTGGACCATGATCCGTGCATTGGGCAGTGCGATGCGCATGCCCGGCTCGCCCGCGGCCAGCAGGAAGCTGCCCATCGACGCCGCCTGACCGACGCAAACCGTGGAAATACGCGGCTGGATGTACTGCATGGTATCGTGGATCGCCATGCCCGCCGTCACCACGCCACCGGGCGAGTTAATGTACATGCTGATCGGCTTGGACGGGTTCTCGGATTCGAGGAACAGCAGCTGCGCGACTGCAAGGCTCGCCATGCCATCTTCGACCGGGCCGGTGATGAACACGATCCGTTCGCGCAGCAGGCGGCTGAAAATATCGAAGCTGCGCTCTCCGCGGCTGGTCTGTTCGACCACCACGGGCACCAGGGCGCCGGTGGCGGGATCGCGGAAGTAGCCGGATTCGTCGAATTGCATGAATGGTCCCTAAATTGCGACAGGCGTCTCTCGTCGGCGCCTATATCTGGTGTCGTTGCCATATCATCAAGACTTGAATGGAAAGCTTCCCCGCGCCAGTTGTGCCTCCAGACAATGTGTCGCGGCGAATTCACGCTGGCGGCGCACCGAAGGAGCCTGACGATTATGACGATGTCTAACAGCCCACTCCCCTTCCGCGCCGACGATGAGGAAGAAAAGGAGAAGGACATCTCCAATGCCGGTGCGGCGATGATGAACAAGTTCCTCGACGCGCGCACCGTGCTGATCTTCGGCGGGGTCGACCAGAAGCTGGCCGAGCGTGTTTCGATGCAGCTGCTCTACCTCGATCATGTCAGCAACGAACCGATCAAGGTGATCGTCAACTCGCCGGGCGGCCATGTGGAATCGGGCGATACGATCCACGACCTGATCAGCTACATCGCCTCGCCCGTCGCGATGATCGGCACCGGCTGGGTGGCCAGCATCGCGACGCATATCTTCCTGAGCGTGCCTGCGGAGCGCCGCTTCTGCCTGCCCAACACGCGCTTCCTGATCCACCAGCCCTCGGGCGGTGCACGCGGCCCGGCGAGCGACATTGCGATCCAGGCGCAGGAAATCGTCAAGATGCGCGAACGCATCGCGAAGAAAATCGCCGATGCGACCGGCCAGTCGCACGAGAAGGTGCTGAAGGATATCGACCGCGATTTCTGGATGAGCACCGACGAAGCGAAGGAATACGGCATCCTCGGCACGGTGATCGACAGCGCAAAGGACGTGACTTTCGGTTAAGCGGTTGAAAGCGCGGCGATCTGCACGGGTCGTCGAACCTTCGCTTTCAACGCCCTGATTTCGAAGCTGAACGGTGGATGAGTTGCGCGCCACAACGCGACTCGCCGCTGGTCGGGCAGACGGGTCCTTTCGTCGATTACACGTGTAATTCCAACCCTCCCACGTCCAGCTCCCGACACAGCGGGGGCGTTGAGGGAGAGGGATTATTCGTACACTCGGTCGCAATTTCGCACGCGTCAGCCTGATGGCAATTCTGGCAACCACCACGTCGCACGTCGCGCTGGCGCAGGATGACAGCGGCGACAATCCTCCGCCCGAGGCCACCGAGGTCGTCGAGCCGGATGGGACAGACCGGGCGGTCTATACGCCCGAGGATTTCGCGCGCTTCAAACCGACCAACGCGCTCGAAATGCTCAACCAGGTGCCCGGCTTCCAGATCAGCCAGCAGGACCAGGGGCGCGGCCTAGGACAGGCGAACGAAAACGTCCTGATCAACGGAGAGCGCGTCGCCAGCAAGTCCGACAGCGCGGTCAGCCAGCTATCGCGCACGTCCGCATCCCGGGTTGAGCGGATCGAAATCGTCGATGGCGCCAGCTTCGGCATTCCCGGCCTGTCCGGCCAGGTTGCCAACGTCATCGTCAAATCCGGCGCGATCAGCGGGCGCTTCCGCTACGATGCGATCGTCCGGCCCGATTACGCCCGGCCAAGCTGGGGCGGCGGCGAAATCGCGGTCAACGGCACCTCGGGCAATTTCGAATGGAACGCTGCCTTCCAACACGGTGTCGGGCGCGGCGGCGCTGGCGGCGTCGATGGCGTGCGTATCTACGATGCGAACGACAACCTGCTCGAAACCCGCGATACCCTGCTGTGGTTCAAGGGCGAATTCCCGCGCATTCGCGGCGGCGTCAAATGGGATGGGCCAGGCAGCCTCGTTGCCAATTTCAACGCCGATTACGGGTGGGATTTCACCAAGTTCAACAGCGACGAATACCGGCACCCCGTGGGCGGCGTTTCCTATTTCCGCGATTTCCTGAACCAGGACGACGGCTATAGCTATAACATCAACGCCGATATCGATTTCAAGATGGGGCCGGGTCGCCTCAAGCTGATCGGGATCGAGCGCTTCACGCAAAGCGAAGGTCCTGCGACCTCGGTTTCCATCTACGACGATGGGCGCCCCGATGTCGGCAGCCTGTTCTTTACCGACGGCATTTCGGGTGAACGGATCGCCCGCGCCGAATATCGGTGGGATATGCTGGGCGGCAACTGGCAGCTCGATGGCGAGGCCGCGTTCAACCGCCTCGACCGGTATGCCGAAGTCGGGACGCTGGTTCCGCCGGCAACCGACGGGAACAACATTCCGCCGGAGGAGCGGGTGTTCGATCGCGTCCCCTTCCCCGGCGGATCGGGCGGCGTGACCGAGGATCGGTACGAAGCCATCCTGACGCATAATCGCTCGCTGGGCGAAGGGGTGACCTTGCAGATCGGCGGCGGGTACGAATTCTCGCGCCTGTCGCAGACCGGCACGGGCGGTGCGACACGCGAATTCTGGCGCCCCAAGGGCTCGGCCAATCTCGCCTGGACGATCGAACCGGGTTTCGATCTTTCGTTCAAGCTTGCCCGTACGGTGGGCCAGCTATCCTTCGGGCAGTTCCTCGCGACCGTCGATCTCGACGATAACAATAATAACGCCGGCAATATTGCGCTTGTGCCCCAGCAGGCGTGGGAAGCCGATCTGGAGCTCAAGAAGCAATTCGGTGAATGGGGTTCGGGCACACTGCGCACCTACGCGCGGCTGATCGACGACTATATCGATATCGTGCCCGTTCCAGGCGGCGAATCGCCGGGCAATATCGACGGGCAGGCACGCCTTCTGGGCATCGCGTTCAACGCGACGGTCAATCTGGACCCGATCGGCTGGAAGGGTGCGAAGCTGACCACAAGCAGCGCCTATGAAGCGACATCGCTCACCGATCCGCTGACGGGCGAGGATCGCCCTTTCAGCGGGCAGCGGTATTACCGCAACGAGTCGAGCCTGCGGTGGGACATTCCCGACAGCAACTGGGCACTGGGCACCGGCATCAATATCGGCCTGAACGAGCCTTACGTTCGCCTGTTCGAAACGGGCCGCAGCTGGGAAGGCCCGATCTACCAGTTCCTGTTCGTCGAGAACAAGGACGTGCTGGGCCTCAATGTCGGCCTGAACGTCTTCAACTTCACCAATGCGGGCAAGGCTTATGGAGAGCGGTTCATCTACACCGGGCTGCGTGATCGGTCTCCACTGCTGTTCAGAGAAGAGCAGAAGACCAATGTTTCCCAGATTATCCGCCTGACGGTCAGGGGCAATTTCTAACGCGCGATTGCTCTTCCCTTCAGGGCAATTGACGGGGGCGCGGACCTGACGCAGGTTCGCGCCCTATGAAAGCATGCATCTCGCTCGCCGCTCTGGCGCTCGCCCTCGCCGAAACTCCAGCCTTCGCGCAAGATCGGCAGTCATATTCTGCAAAGATGGCGCTTGAGGGCAATTGCCCGCTGCCCGCCGTATCGGTCCCAGCTGAGCGTGATGCGCGTCAGCAACTGGAGCGGATAGAGAGTCTCGATCAAGGCGAAGATGGGCTCAACGCGGTCATCTCGATCAATCCCGAGGCGTTGTGCGATGCTGCCTATGCCGCCATCGCCCGGTTGCCACTGGACGGGCGCACGGTGCTGGTGAAGGACAATATCGAGACCCGCGACTTGCCGACCACCGCCGGTTCGCTGGCTTTGGCGGGCAACATGACCCGCCGCGACGCGCCCCTGATCGCCAACCTGCGCGAAGCGGGCGGCGTGGTGCTGGGAAAGACCAACCTTTCCGAATGGGCCAATATCCGGGACTTCAATTCGTCCAGCGGGTGGAGCGCAGTGGGCGGGCTGACGCGCAATCCGCACGCCATCGACCGCAATACGTGTGGATCGTCATCGGGCAGCGGCGCCGCGGTCGCCGCCGGGTTTGCATGGGCGGCCATCGGCACCGAAACCAATGGGTCGATCACCTGCCCTGCGTCGATCAACGGTGTCGTCGGGTTCAAGCCCACGGTCGGGATGGTCAGTCGTACGCATGTCGTCCCGATTTCCAGCACGCAGGACACCGCAGGCCCGATGGCAATGAGTGTGCACGATGCCGCCCTGTTGCTGGGCGCGATGGCGGGCAGCGACCCTGCGGACCCGGCGACCGCGCAAGCCGACAGCCACAAGCGCGATTTCACCGAAGGGCTGGAGAACGCCTCACTTGAAGGCGTGAAGATTGGCGTGATGCGGCGTCAGGTCGGCGACCGCGCCGATCTCGCCGAGGTATTCGAGACTGCCTTGGCGGATCTGCAATCGGCTGGCGCCGAGCTGGTCGACATCGGATTCGCCATGCCCGAAGGCATGGGCGAGGCAAGCTTCGCCGTGCTGCTGTTCGAACTGCGCGAGGAGATGGGCAAATACCTGCGTTCGATCCCGCCGGTGGCGCAGGGCGAGGAAGCCACTCCACGCAGCCTGGCGGACCTGATCGCCTTCAACGAGGCCAATGCCGAGACCGAGATGCGCTGGTTTGGCCAGGATATCTTCGAAATGGCCGAAGGGACGACCGACCAAGCGATCTATGCGAAAGCAAAGGAAAAGGCTCTATTCCTCGCGCGCGACACGGTGATCGACCGGCTGCTTGCCGAGAACGATGTGCAGTTCCTCGTCGCCCCCACCCGCGGTCCGGCGTGGACGACCGACCTCGTCAACGGCGACAATTACAATAGCAGTATCGGCATTGGCAGTCCGGCTGCGATCGGCGGCTACCCGCACCTGACGGTGCCGATGGGCGGGATCGAGGACCTGCCGGTCGGGCTCTCCATCATCGGCGGGAAGTGGCAGGACTGGGAAGTGCTGAAAGCAGGCGCCGCTTACGAACGTGCGCGCACGGCAGCGATTCCCACCCCGGACTTCAAGCCGTGGAACCCGCAAGCCGGAATGCCAAGCGGGGCGACCGACTAGGGGAAAGCTCCCCAGGCCAGCCGCCCCGCCCGCAAGTGTTTCAATGCGCAGCCGATTATGGCTGACGCGGCCGTGTCGGCTTACTTCTTGGCCGGAGCCTTCTTGGCCGCAGGCTTTTTGGCAGCCGGCTTCTTGGCCGGGGCCTTCTTCGCGGCAGGCTTCGCATCGGCCTTGTCGGCGGCCTTCGCTGCCGGAGCCTTCTTCGCCGGGGCCTTCTTGGCCGCAGGCTTGTCGTCGGCCTTGGCTGAATCCGCCTTCTTTGGTGCAGCTTTCTTGGCCGCGGGCTTTTTCGCCGGGGCCTTCTTGGCAGCGGCCTTCTTGGCCGGAGCCTTCTTCGCCTTGGCGACTTCCGCTTCGGTGCTCTCTTCGGCTTCAATCGCCGCTTCCAGCTCTTCGCGAGTCACTTCGCGGTCGGTGATTTCGGCCTTGCCGAACAGGAAGTCGACCACCTTGTCTTCGTACAGCGGAGCGCGCAGCTGTGCAGCAGCCATCGGATCGTTCTGGATGAACTGCATGAACCGTTCACGGTCTTCCGCGCGGTATTGCTGTGCCGCCTGCTGCATCAGCATCGACATTTCTTGGCTCGTGATCTGGACATTGTTCGCCTGCCCGATTTCGGACAGCAACAGGCCCAGCCGCACACGGCGTTCGGCGATGCGACGATAGTCGTCACGCTCGCTCTCGATTTCCTTCAGCGCAGCTTCCGGGTCTTCCTCGCGCGCCGCTTCCTGCCGCAGCTGTTCCCAGATTTGTTCGAATTCGGCGTCGACCATGCGCTCGGGCACGGCAAAATCGTGACCGGCTGCCAGCGTATCGAGCAGCTGGCGCTTCATCTGCGTGCGCGTGAGGCCAGCCGTTTCCTGCTCCATCTGCGCCTTCACCAGCTCGCGCAGCTTTTCCTCGCTTTCGAGGCCGAGCGTCTTGGCGAACTCATCGTCGATCTTGCTGTCCTGCGGGGTCTTCACCGCCTTCACGGTGACCGCGAATTCCGCTTCCTGGCCCTTCAGGTCTTCAGCCTGGTAATCGTCGGGGAAGGTCACCTTCACGACCTTCTCGTCGCCCGTCTTCACGCCGACCAGCTGGTCTTCGAAGCCGGGAATGAAGGTGCCCGAGCCAAGCACCAGCGGGGTGTCTTCGCCCTTGCCGCCTGCAAACTCGGTGCCCTTGATGGAACCGACGAAGTCGATCACGACCTGGTCGCCATCGGCAGCCTTCTTGGTCTTGGCGGCGTCCTTGTAGGTCTTGTTGCCTTCCGCGATGCGCTGCAGCGTTTCCTCGATCTCCTCGTCGGACACCGGGACCATCATGCGTTCCAGCTCGATCCCGTCAGTGCTCGGCGCATCGATTTCCGGCAGCACTTCCAGCGTGACGTCGATCTCGGCGTCCTTGCCCTCTTCGTAGCCTTCGCCAAGCTCGATCGCGGGCTCCATTGCGGGACGAAGCGCCTTGTCCTTCACCAGCCCGTCGACCGATGCCTTGATCGTGTCGTTGACCACCTGGGCATGCAGCTGCTCGCCGTGCATCTTGCGCACGAGGTTGGCGGGCACCTTGCCCGGGCGGAACCCCGGCATGCGAACCTGCGGCGCAATGCGCTTCACCTCGGCCTTGATCTTCTCGTCGATCTCGCTGGCGGGAATCGAAATATGATAGGCGCGCTTGAGGCCTTCGTTGGTGGTCTCGGTGATTTGCATGCTGGTGGTCTTTACGTGCTTTCCGACTGGGGTTGCTGATTGCAAACGAGGCCGGAGCTTGGTGCGGGCGAAGGGACTCGAACCCCCACATCTTGCGATACTGGTACCTAAAACCAGCGCGTCTACCAATTCCGCCACGCCCGCAATCCGAACGAGGTCGCGCGAATGGTGGGTACCATCCACGACAGACCGGCGCGTCTAGAGCCTCTGGCGCGAAAGGGCAAGCACCCCTCGGAAGCCGGCTTGCATCCACGCAAAACTTGATTGTTACACTTTGGTGACATATATCGGTCACAACGTAATAAAAATGTCAATTTTGGATGGGTCGACATGTCGAAACGCGCAGGCATACTGGGAAAACTGATGGCTCCACCGGTCAATCCAGCGAACGGCAGGCTGTCTTCGAAAGAGCTGGAAAAGGACGGGCCGGGCGGCAATCCGCTACTCGAACGCAGTTCGTGGACGAGCGAAATCGAGCGTGAGCGCTCCGACGCTGGTCTGCGCGCCACGAGCTCGCGCCGATTCTCGCTCTACAGGTCCAGCCTGACCCCCGATTGATCGGGGTCATGGCCTTCAGGCATATTGCCAGAGCAATGTGCCCCCTCTATCGGCCTGCCGCATGACCGACGAGACCCCCGAGAACACCCCCGAAGAGACAGCTGGCAAGGCTAATGGCGGCGCCGCAGACGTGCCGCCGATGCATCTGTCGGTGAATCCGCGCAGCAAGCATTTCGACCAAAGCGTGCTCCAGCGCGGCGTCGGCATCCGCTTCAAGGGCCGCCAGCGCCACGACATCGAGGAATACTCGATCACCGAAGGCTGGGTGCGCGTGCAGGCGGGCCGGACGATGGACCGCAAGGGCCAGCCGCTCACGCTCAAGCTCAACGGCCCGGTCGAGGCATGGTTCGAGGATCTGGGCGAGGATGCACCCGTCGCCCGCCTCGAAGACTAAACCCGCCTAATCGTACAAAGCCACGGCGCGCGCGGCGATATCGCCGCTGCGCCGCTGCGTCGCAGCCCGCTTCGGAGGCAAGGGCTGTGCCCTCGCATAGGCGATGCGCTGCTGCTGCTGCTGCGGCTGGGACTGGGGCGCTACGCGTGGCGCGGGGGAAGACGCCACGCGAGCGACGCGAGGCTCTGGGGCCCCGCTGAAAGCCGCCAGGAAGGCACGCGACGGCTCTTCCCGGGTCGGCTGCGGACGGACAGGCTGCGGCCTTGCCTGCGCGAACTGCTGGCGCGGACGCGCCTTTGCATTGCCGTCGGGATAGATGAACCCGTTCACCGGCCACGCGGTCTTGCCGAGGCCCTGCAGCGGGTCATACCAGACGCGTACCTCGCTCCAGTCATTGGCAGGCGACACGTCGATCGCCTTCACCCCGCGTTCGATCTGCCCGCGGCGCCCGTTGATCGGAGACCAATTTGCATGATCGAGCAGCACGGTACGCGAATCGATGATCCGCGCGACGGCGGCGACATGGCCTAACCGCATATTGCGGTGGGGGACGAAGGCCATGACGGCACCGACGCGCGGAACGTTGCCCCGCTCGAACCGCCCGGCGGCCTGATCCCACCAGGTATGTGCATCGCCATAAATGTCGATGCCCGATACCTCGCGGGCGTAAGGCACGCATTGCAGGTAAGGCGGCAATTCCTGGCCGGTCACTGCTGCGTTCGCCACCGGGTATACAGGCGCTTGCGCGCCCAAGTGTCCCGGAATTGCTAGGCTGGCAGTGATGAAGGCCAGGGTGGTGAGGGGGAGTTTGGGGGTGGGGGTCATGCGGCAAGTTTTTGCCGGTTGCCCCTTTCATTAGCCCTCGCAAGTCTGGTTAATGTGGGGCTTACCATGGTATTTCTACCATACTCAGCGTATCGCGACTGGCGCATCTGCTTGCCAAGCACGCTCTGAAACGCCACTTGCGCACCCGTTATGCTGCCGCGCGTCATCATTATCGGTCGCCCCAACGTGGGCAAATCCACCTTGTTCAACCGGCTGGTGGGCAAGAAGCTGGCGCTGGTCGACGACCAGCCCGGTGTCACGCGCGATCGCCGCTTTGGCGATGTGACCCTGGCGGGGATGCGCTTCACCATTGTCGACACGGCGGGTTGGGAGGATGAAGACCCGTCCACCCTGCCCGGTCGCATGCGGATGCAGACCGAGGTGAGCATTGCCGATGCCGACGCGGTGCTGTTCGTGGTCGATGCGCGCGCAGGCCTGACCCCGCTCGATAGCGAAATCGGCAACTGGTTGCGCGGATCTTCGGTGCCGGTCGTGCTGGTTGCCAACAAGGCCGAGGGACGCAGCGGCGAGGCCGGCATCCTGGAAGTCTATTCGCTCGGCCTGGGCGATCCTGTGCCCGTTTCCGCCGAGCATGGCGAAGGCACGGCGGACCTCTTTGAAGCCCTGTGGCCGATCATCGGCGAGAAGTCCGAAGCGGACGAGGCCGAGGCCGAGGAAGATGGCGAGGACGAGGATGGCGTGCCCACCGGGCCGCTGAAGCTGGCCATCGTCGGGCGCCCTAATGCGGGCAAATCCACGCTTATCAATCGCCTGCTGGACGAGGACCGCCTGCTGACCGGGCCGGAGGCGGGTATCACCCGCGATTCGATTGCGATCGACTGGGAATGGACCGACCCCGAAAGCGGTGAGATGCGCGAGGTTCGCCTGATCGACACCGCCGGCATGCGCAAGAAGCGCAACGTGGTGGAGAAGTTGGAAAAGCTCTCCGTCGCAGATGCGCGCCGCGCGGTCGCTTTCGCGGAAGTCGTGGTGCTGCTGCTCGATGCGACACAGGGGCTGGAACACCAGGACCTGAAGATCGCCTCCCTCGCGATCGAGGAAGGGCGCGCGCTGATGATTGCAATCAACAAATGGGACGTCGCAGCCGAACCGAGCAAGTTGTACAACGGTATCAAGTTTGCGCTCGACGAAGGGCTGGCGCAGGTGCGCGGCCTGCCCGTGATCGCGGTGAGCGCCAAGACCGGCAAGGGTCTCGACCAGATGATCGCCGCCGCGTTCAAGCTGCGCGAGACGTGGAGCCGTCGTGTCTCGACCTCAGCGCTCAACCGCTGGTTCGATGCCGCGCTGGAGGCCAACCCGCCCCCTGCCCCCGGCGGGCGCCGGATAAAACTGCGCTACATCACGCAGGCAGGCACCCGCCCGCCGCGCTTCGTGGTGTTCGGGACGCGGCTGGACCAGTTGCCGACGTCTTATGAGCGCTACCTCGTCAACGGCATCCGGCGTGAACTGGGATTCGATGCAGTGCCCGTGCGGGTCGTGCTCAAATCGTCTAGGAATCCCTTCGCGGAGGGCGACTGATGGATTTCCTCCTCGTCCATGCTCCGCAGGCTGCGCTCGACCTGATCGAGAAGACGTCAAGCACGCCGCGTGTGTTGCAGATGCTGCAGTTCAGCCTCGCGCCTGCATTCCTGCTGGTCGCGATCGGATCGATCATGAACGTGATGATGGCGCGGCTGACCTGGGTCGCCAATCGCATCGAACGGCTGGAAGCACGATTCGAGGACCGGCCCGAAGAACCGTGCGAGGACGAGCTGGATTGGCTGGTCCGCCGCCGCGGGATCGCACAGCGCGCAGTAATGTTCTCCACCGCTGCGGCAGGCCTGATCAGCGTACTGATCGCGGCGCTGTTCGTCTCCGCCTATATCAGCCTGAAGGTCGGCACCTTCATCGCGGTGCTGTGGGTTGCGACCATGGCGCTATTGATTACCGGCCTGTCGTTCTTTTTCCGCGAGACGATGATCGCAGCCAAGGGGCCCGCCACCCGGAGCCATTCCAGCGGCGGCGCGCACAGGAAGGCGCCCTAAGGAAGCCCTCACCGGCTTGCTACGCAGCGCCGGTCTCACCCTCACCCGCCGGATGGCTCTGCAGCTGCACGTAGTTCTGCAAGCCCATCCGCTCGATCATGTCGAACTGGTTTTCGAGGAAGTCGACGTGATCCTCCTCGCTCGCCAGGATGGTCTCGAACAGCTGGCCGGAAGTGTAGTCCTGCACTTCCTGGCAGTATTTCGCTGCTTCTTTCAGCTGCGGAACCGCTTCCATCTCCACCGCGAGATCGGCCTTCAGGATTTCCTCGACCGTCTCGCCCACCTTCAGCTTGTGGATCGCCTGGAAGTTCGGAAGCCCGCCGAGAAACAGGATCCGCTCGGCCAGCCAGTCCGCATGCTTCATCTCGTCGATCGATTCGTGCCGCTCGTATTCGGCGAGCTTCGTCACCCCCCAGTCGGCGAGCACGCGATAGTGCAGCCAGTACTGGTTGATCGCGGTCAGCTCGTTGGTGAGCGCCTGGTTGAGATAGTCGATGACCTTGGGATCGCCCTTCATGGCGTATGCTCCTGTGCGTGCTTCTTGCGCTCGACATGCGCGCAAGCTGGCAGGATCGCAAGGGGTCAATACAAGAAAACCCGCAGAAATCTGCGGTTTTGCGAGCGCGTCTCAATCACGCGGTCTAGTTGCGAATGCGTTTAGGCCGCAGCGGAAGTGAGGCCCAGTTCGCGTTCTTCGAATACGATATCATCCGCCTCGCACAGGCAGGAACCGCAATTCGGGGTCTTGCCCAACATCGCGTAGCATGCCTCTGCATCGCCCGCGCAATGCCGTGCCGCGCGGCGCAGCTCGCTTTCGCTGATGGCATTGCAGATGCAGACATACATGTGCGGCGAATCCTCCTGCGAACGGCTCGCAGGAGGATTGTTAATGCGACTATTTATCAAAAACAAGGGGTGATTTATGATTTCCCCTGCTTGGCTTCAGTCGGGCTTATGCCTGATCGGGAACAGCTTGCCGTAGGTCAGGCAGCGCCACAGCCATTCCAGCGGCCCGAACCGGAAGGTCGAGAGCCAGGCCTTGGACCAAAGCAGCATGACGATCCATGCCCCCGCCACGACGCCGTAAAGCTGTGGACGGTTCAGCTCGCCATAGAGGCCCAGCGCCCAACCATGGAAGACGAACAGCATCAGGATCGAGGTGCCCAAGTAGTTTGAGAACGCCATACGGCCCGCTGCGCTGATGCGCGCGCCAAGCCAGCCCGTTGCCCGTGGTCCGATCAGCGCCAGAAGCGCGGCAAGACCGACCACATAGGGAAGCTGAACGAAGCTGCTCGTGCCCCAGATGCTCATGAAGGTCGCGTAGAAATCGAGATTCTGCCCCATGGTCCACAGGCCTATCGCGGCGGAACCCGCGATGCCGACAAGCACCCCGATGATGCCCCAGATGGCCTGCTTTTTGGCGCTGATACGCCCATCGAACAGGCCGAACCGATACAGCGCCATGCCGATCAGCATCAGCGGGATGGTTTCGAACCCGAAGATCATGAACCCGCTCAGGGGCTCGGCCCAATGTTCCGTCAGATTGAGATGCACCCAGCCGAAATAGTCGCCCGCCTGGATCAGCGGAGTTTCGACCGCGGCCATGTCGGCCTGCTGGGATTTCATCGCGACCAGGCCCTCCCGCGTGGCCTCGACCTGCTCTGGCGACATGCCGCTCTCGCTCGCCATTGCATCGAGCCCACCCATTTTGAGCGCCCAGAAAATATAACCTGCCATCGCGCTGTACAGGACCGCACCGACATAGAAGAAGGTGATCCCGACACCCAGCTGCGTGCCGCGTTTCCACTTCACGAACAGCAGGCAGATGATGCCGCAGATCGCATAGAGCGTCAGGATATCGCCCTTCCAGATGAAGAAGAAATGGATGAGCCCGAACAGCAGCAGCCAAAGCAGGCGTCGGAACTGAAGCCCGCGCCCCTGCCCGCGCTCCCACGCCTTGTCGAGGAACAGGATCATGCCGGCGCCGAACAGAAGAGTGAACAGGCCGCGCATCTTGCCGTCGATCAGCACGAATTGCGCGAACCACAACCAGTCGGAGGTCTCGCCATGCGGCACCATGAAGCCGTCAGGCCACATGTATGCGATCATCGGCTGACCGAATGCGACGATGTTTGCAGCAAGGATCCCCATCACCGCGATCCCGCGCGTGAAATCGAGGCTCAGCAGCCGCGAAGCTCCGGTGGCCGAGATCGGGCTAGCCTTTCCCGTCGAAGTATCAGTGTTGATTTCCTGGTCGGGCGTGGCCGACGCGGTCGAATCCGTCATGGTACGATCCCCCTTTCACGCGAACCTATCACCGGCTCGCACGGAGGGGAAATGCCTTCGACAAGCGACAAACCGCTGTCGATGAAACTGCCAGCAGAGCCGTCAGCGAGTGACGATGCACTCCTGCCCGCTGCGCTTGAGTGCGTTGCAGGCATCCTGCGCCGCCGAACGGCTGGCAAAGCCGCCCGCCAGCAGCTTGGTCACCCGGCCAGAGGGTTCGAGCATGCGGGTCGCCCCGGCAAGCTCTGCCCTGCCCGAAAGCTTCGCCCACAGCCGTTCTGCATTTCCGTCGACCGCAAATGCGCCCAACTGGACCTTCCAGGGCCCTCCCTGTGCGCGGGTCGGCGTAGCAGGAGCGGGGCGTGGTTCGGTACGTGCGGCAACACGCGGTTCTGCCGGCGGAGGCGTTGCAACCCGCACAGCCACGGGCGTGGTCGGCTGGGCCTCGACCCGGCCCGGCTCGGCGGCGGGAGTGCTGCGCCGGGCGAAAGTTACGCCCGCATCGGCGGGGCTCTCCGTGCCGGTCACCCGGCTCGCTTCGGCAATCGCGGATTGCGCCGCAGTGACAGAGGGCGGAACACGTGTTTCAACGACTGGATTGGGCAAGCGCGCGGCGCGCGTCGTCGCCAGGGCTCCGGCCGGAGCCGGGCTGCGACCAGCATCGGTAATCGGCTGCGCGGGTGCACTCGGGCGGGTGCCGAGGTCCACCGCAGCAAGGCGGGTGGCACGGCGCGCATCTGCATCGCGCTTCATCTGCGGCACCAGCGCCTGCGCCTGCTGGCGCTGCGCCAGCGGGATATGCTGGTCCATCTGCTGCACCGCGCTGGTCGCCTGCGGCAGTCCGGCGGAATTGGCCATCGTCAGCAGCGCATAGGCGCGGACCCAGTCACGCTCGACCAGGTCGCCGTTGAAATGCGCGATCCCCAGCAGATACTGCGCGCGCGGATCGCCACGGCTCGCCGCATCGAGCACGTAGGGCATGGCATTCTGCTGCTGGCCGTTCTGGAACAGCAACAGGCCCAGGTTATCTGCCGCCTTCACATGGCCCTGTGCCGAAGCCTTGGCGTAATAGACTTCTGCCTGCCGGGTATTCTGTTCGACCCCGCGACCCAGGCGATAGGCCTGGCCAAGGTTGAACTGCGCGTCGGCATCGCCTGCACCTGCCGGGCCACGCCATTCGGCAACCGCAGCGGCGTAATCGCCGTTTTCCCACGCGGCGACGCCTGCATTGACGTCGGCCAGAGCCACGGCCGGCATCGCCATCAGTGAGCCTGCAAGGATCAGTTTGAGGCTGTAGGTGCGCCCGTTTCGGTTGGTCATTCAGAGTCCCGTCTGTGGCCTAACGCAATAATACATGCTTCGCGCTAACGCGCCTTGGTTAACGCGTAATTACCACCAGGGTGCCCACAGCGCCACGCCTTGCATTATTAACGCCCCGTTTCGTGACGGGATTGAGGCGCCCCATCCCCCGCAAACCGGCGTTTCGTGAAAAGCGTTTAACCCAAAATAAAGGGTAACCTGCGAAGCATTGCCCTGCATCGGGCCCATTATGCGCCCGAAAATAGATCGGTTACGTAAACAGGGGGGACAGGCCCGGTGCGAGTATTGGCATTGGCTTCGCAAAAAGGCGGTTCGGGCAAGACCACGCTGTCTGGCCATCTCTCTGTGCAGGCGCAGCGCGCAGGCGCGGGGCCGGTCGTGCTGATCGACATCGATCCGCAAGGCTCGCTCGCCGACTGGTGGAACGAGCGCGAGGCGGACTACCCAGCCTTTGCGCAGACCACGGTCGCGCGGCTGGCCCATGACCTGAACACATTGCGCGCGCAGGGCTTCAAGCTCGCGGTGATCGATACGCCGCCCGCGATTACCATGGCAATCCAGTCGGTGATTTCGGTTGCCGAGCTCGTGGTCGTGCCCACGCGGCCCAGCCCGCACGATCTGCGCGCCGTGGGCGCCACGGTCGATATTTGCGAACGCTCGGGCAAGCCGCTGGTCTTTGTGGTGAACGGGGCGACGCCCAAGGCACGGATCACATCCGAGGCAGCCGTGGCACTCAGCCAGCATGGCACGGTGGCACCCGTCACCCTGCACCACCGAACCGATTTCGCTGCCTCGATGATCGACGGGCGGACCGTAATGGAGATCGACCCGGACTGTCGATCTTCGGCAGAGGTCGCCGCGTTGTGGAACTATGTCGCCGACCGGCTGGAAAAGAACTTCCGTCGCACCGTTTTCTCTGCTCCGGGCGCAGCGGTCCACATGCCGCATGCCCCGCGCCAGGGCGGCTTCGGCCGCCGGATCGCACAGTAGGCGCCGCCCGCATGAGCGAGATGTCCTTCGCTTCGCTGTCGCCGACCCTGCTCGCGCGGAAAGGTGGTGCCAAGCCCGCCATGCGTCGCCAGTCGCTGGCGGTAGCGGGTGCGCGCGCGCACCAGCCAAGCGCCCGCGAGAACGCGCTCGAGGATCTGGGCTGGAACGATCTGGGCGACACAGCCGAGACCGATCATCACCCGGCCACCCCAGCCAGCCACGCCAACGATATCGACGAGGCGCCGGCAGATACCGATTTCGCGCCGCTGACCGAGCATGCGCAAAGCACGGCGAGCGAGGAAGCGGAAGCGAAGGTGACCCCGATCCGCAAGGGCGCCCCGCGCCTGCCCCGCCCCGCCCTGACACTATCTAACTCGCGCCAGAAGCAGAGCAACGAACCGCAAGAGCGCAAGCCCGTGGGTCGACGTTCGGCCTTCACCCTGCGCCTCGACGCAGATCGCCATCTCAAGCTGCGCATGGCCGCGACGCTCGCCGGGCGTAGCGCGCAGGCCATCGTTACCGACGCGGTGGACGCCATGTTCGCCGAAATTCCCGAACTCGACGCGCTGGTCGCGCGCGTACAATCGCGACCCCAACAGGAAGGATGATCCGATGATCCGCCAGAATCTCACCCGTGCCCTTTGGTCGGCCACCGCCCTGGCAACATTCTCGCTTGCCGGATGCGCCAGCCCCTTCGGAGGCTCGCAGACCGCTTCGGTCTCCGATGCCGCCAAGGCACGCAGCGCGGGCAAGACCGACAAGGCGGTCACGCTGGCCGAGCAGGCCGCGCTCGCCGCACCGAACGATGCGGCGGCCAAGGCCGAACTCGGCAATTCCTACCTTGCATCGGGTCGCTTCGTGTCGGCCCAGCATGCTTTCGACGATGCACTGGTGCTGGGCGATGTGAGCCCGCGCACCGCGCTCGGCTTCGTGCTTGCCTCGATCGCCGTGGGCGATAACCGCGCTGCCATCGAGACGCTCGACGAATGGCGCGACGCGATGTCCGCGTCCGACGTCGGACTAGCCTATGCGCTCGCGGGTAATCCGGAAATGGGCGCGCAGGTGCTTTCGAACGCGCTGCGCGGGGGTGAGAACACGCCGACCATGCGGCAGAACCTCGCGTATGCGCACGCGCTGGGCGGCCAGTGGGCCACGGCGCGGATCCTTGCAGCCGAAGACGTTGCGCCCGACCAGCTCGACCAGCGGATCTCGCAATGGGCGAGTGTCGCCCGCCCCGAAGACCATGCCGCGCGCGTTGCCGCGCTGCTGGGGGTCGATGTCCAGGCCGATAGCGGCATGCCCGCGCAACTGGCGCTGGGTGCCACCCCTGTTTCCAGCCCGATGCTGGCTGCAGCCGACCCGCAGGGCGATGGTGCACCGCGCACGGGCGAACTCCCGCCGGTCGATCTGCTCGCCGCGAGCGATGCCACGCGCGAGCTCAAGCCGCTTGAAAAGCCGACCGCCGCACGCCCGACGAACACGCCATCGCTGACCGATTTCGGAACCGCTTTCGGCGGGGAAAGCACAACGGTCGCCGCGCGCGTGATCAGCAATCCCGTAGTGCAGCCGCTGCCTGCCAGGGCCACAACCGCCGCAGCTTCGACTCCGACGTCCAAGCCCAAGCCCGCCGCGCCAGCACGCGAACAATCGAGCGATCTCGCCGGCGGCTCGCACCTTGTGCAGCTCGCCAGCTATGGCAGCGAAGCCGAAGCCAAGCGCGGATGGGATATTTTCACCAAGCGCTTCCCGCAGATCGCGAACCGCGAGCAGGTTATCACGCGTGCAAATGTGAATGGCCGGATCTATTATCGCCTGTCGGCAGGCAATCTCGCCGCGTCCAGCGCACGCGCAGTATGCTCTGCGGTGAAGGCCAAGGGCCAGGGCTGCATTGCATGGGAAGAAAGCAGGCCGCTGCCCGGAACGCTCGACTCCGGGCGTCGCGTCGCCTGCCGATAGACAGGCACCTCCTTCTCGGACCGTTGGTGGTGAGCCTGTCGAACCGCGAACGGCGCGCTGTGTT
>NZ_CAXQBM010000037.1:0-33524 GCF_964222115.1 Alteriqipengyuania sp. | reverse complement strand
ATTCTATTCCTCGTCCGCCTGCATGTATCCCGAGCACAACCAGCTCGACCCGGACAATCCCAACTGCGTCGAGGATTCGGCCTATCCGGCCAATCCGGACAGCGAGTATGGCTGGGAAAAGCTGTTTTCTGAACGGCTCTACCTCGCCTACAACCGCAACTACGGAATGCAGAACCGCGTTGCGCGCTATCACAACATCTTCGGCCCGCTGGGCACCTGGCAAGGCGGCAAGGAAAAGGCGCCTGCCGCAATGTGCCGCAAGGTCGCCATGGCCGAAGAGGGCAGCAAGATCGAGGTGTGGGGCGACGGCAAGCAGACCCGTTCCTTCCTCTACATCGACGAATGCCTCGAAGGCACGACCCGCCTGCTGCGCTCCGATTTCGAAGGCCCGGTCAATATCGGTTCTGACGAGATGGTGACGATCAACGGGCTGGCTGAAATGGTGATCGACATTTCGGGCAAGGATGTGGGTGTCGAAAACATCCCCGGCCCGCTCGGTGTGCGCGGACGCAATTCCGACAACAACCTGATCCGCGAAAAGCTGGGCTGGGCGCCGTCTCAATCGCTGCGCGAAGGCATGGAAAAGACCTACGCCTGGATTTCGACCGAGGCCAAGCGGCGCGACAACCAGCGCTGATTGCCTTGCCCTTGTGAGCGAGCACTGCGCGATATAGGCCGTCGCGGTGTTGCTCTTAGGAGGCAGCCTTGCTCCATTTTCGTATCCGCGACTATCTGTCGGTGCTGTTTTACCGGCTGCTCGCGCCGTTCTTCGGCCGCTTCGGGAAAGGGGTGCGCATCGTGCGCCCGTTGCGCATCTTCGGCGCGCGCTTTTGCGAATTCGGCGATGATTCGGTGCTGCAGTTCGGGGCCTACGTAGCAGTATTGAAGATACACGAGCACGCACCTGTCCTGCGTATCGGCGCGCGAACGCAGATCGGAAATTTCAGCCATATCGTATGCACCAGCCGCGTGGAATTCGGCGAGGGCGTGCTGACCGCAGACCGCCTCTTTGTAAGCGATAATGGCCATGAATTTGCCGATCCCGACGTGCCGATTCGCGATCAGGGCCTGCGCCAGCTGGCCGAGGTGCATATCGGCGATGGGGCCTGGATCGGCGAGAATGTGTGCATTTCGGGCGCGTCCATCGGTCGTAACAGCGTCATCGCGTCGAACAGTGTGGTCACGCGCGATATCCCCGACCTGTGCGTTGCCGCCGGTGCCCCGGCGCGGATCGTCAGGCGCTACTGCCAGACACGCAAGGCATGGCGGCGAACCGATGCGGACGGCGTCGTGATCGAGGAATAGCAGCAATCCCGCAGCGGCTTGCACGCGGCATTGTCAATCCGGCACCCCCGGGTTAGTGGCACGCCAACCTTAGAGGTGGGGACTTTTCATGAGCGCCAAGAAGAAGCTGCTCGGGCTGGCGAACAGCCTGATCGCGCCCACCGGCGTGCAATTGTACCGCAAGGGCGTCGATATGGAATCGGTGCTGCGGCAGATCGCCGGTTGGGACCACGGGATCAATTCGGTGATCGATATGGGCGCGGCCAAGGGCGACTGGAGCCGGATGACGCTCAAACTGTTCCCCAACGCGCGTTTCGTGGGGGTCGATCCACTGAACGAGCGCAAGCCCTTCCTCGACAAGCTCAAGGCGGAAAACCCCCGCTTCGACTACGTCCAGGCGGTCGCGGGCAAGGACGACGGGGGCACGGTAGAGCTGGCGGTGACGCCCGATCTCGACGGTAGCACGATCCACGGCAGCGAGGGCGAAATGCGGACCGTGCCGGTCCACTCGGTGGATGCGGTGGTCGAAATGAAGGGTCTGAAGGGCCCGTTCTTCATGAAGTTCGACACCCACGGGTTCGAAAAGCCGATCCTCGAAAGCGCGGAAAAGACCCTTGCCCAGACGAAATATATCGTCATGGAGGCTTATAATTTCCGCCATTCGCCCGACACGCTGCTGTTCCATGAGATGATCGCCTACATGGAAGCGCGCGGTTTTCGCGTGAGCCACCTGGTCGACATCCTCAACCGCCCCACGGATGGCGCGCTGTGGCAGATCGACTTGTTCTTCGCGCGCCACGATGATCCCATCTTCAACAGCGATTCCTACCGTCATGGCTGACATGGAACCTGCCGCCGTGCCCGACCGCGCTTCACCCGACCAGTGCGTCGAAGCGATGGGCTATGCGGTCTACAACGAAGACGTGTCGCTGATCCCGCTGCGGCGGCCATGCTCTACGATCCAGACGATCAGCCCAATCAGCTACGGCAATGCCACGCGCGACGAGACCTACCGCAAGGCGATGCAACAGGCCGATTACCTGTGCCTCGACGGAGTATATTTCGGGCTCGCCAGCGTGATCCTTGACGGCAAGACGATGAAGCCCAACCAGGGGCCGGACATCTTCTATCACTTCATGGAGCGGCTGCAGGAGACGAAAGGCCGCGTGTTCTTTCTCGGCGCATCGCCCGCGACACTCAAGAAGATGGAAGAGCGCACGCATCGCGACTACCCGGATGTGGAAGTCGCCAGCTACTCGCCACCTTTCAAACCGGAGTTCACGGCCGAGGATAACGACGCGATGATCGCGGCGGTGAACGCGTTCAAGCCGGACGTCGTGTTCCTGGGCATGACCGCGCCCAAGCAGGAAAAGTGGGGCTATCTCCACCGTGACCGGCTAGACGCGAGCATCGTCGCAGCGGTCGGCGGCGTGTTCGACTGGTATGCGGGCAATCGCAAGGAAATCCACGAGTTCTGGTGGAAGATCTACATGGCGTGGCTGATCCGCACGATCGACCGGCCCGAACTGCTCAAGCGCTACCCCCAGATCGCGCTGTTCTTCTGGCACCTGATGCTCGCCCGGGTCGGGATCAAGAAATACCCCAACAAGGGCTGAGCCCCGCATGGCCCTCGGCGATCCCTTCGACTTTTCGGGCAAGCGCATCTTCATAGCGGGACATCGCGGGCTCGTCGGTTCGGCGATCATGCGGCGGCTGGAACGCGAGGATTGCGAGGTGCTGACCGCACCGCGCGAAGAGCTCGACCTGACAGAACAGGCCGCCACTCGTCGCTGGTTCGAGGCCAACAGCCCCGACGCGGTCTTTCTGGCCGCAGCGAAAGTGGGCGGGATCGGCGCACATGCGCAGGCTCCGGCGGACTTCCTCTTCGACAACCTTATGATCGAGGCGAACGTGATGGAAGCCGCGCACCGCTCTGGCGCGCAAAAGCTGCTGTTTCTCGGATCGTCCTGCATCTACCCCAAGCATGCCGACCAACCGATGGCCGAAGATGCGCTCATGACCGGGCTGCTCGACCCGATCCACGAGGGCTACGCCACTGCCAAGATCGCGGGCATCCGGCTGGCGCAGGCCTACCGGCAGCAACACGGGCGCGATTTCATCTCCGCCATGCCGACCAATCTCTATGGCCCCGGCGACAATTTCGGCCCAACCACCAGCCATGTCCTGCCCGCGCTGATCCGCAAGGCTCACGAAGCGAAACTGGCGGGTGCCGATACAATGGAGATATGGGGCACCGGGTCGGCCATGCGCGAATTCCTGCATGTCGACGATCTGGCCGACGCCTGCGTGTTCCTGATGGGCCATTACTCCGACGGTGCGCACATCAATGTCGGCTTCGGCGAAGACATTTCCATTCTCGACACGGTGCGGCTGGTGAACGAGGTTGTCGGATTCGAGGGCGAGATCGTCCATGACCGCACGAAACCGGATGGCACGCCGCGCAAGCTGATGGACAGTGGCAGGCTCATGTCGCTCGGCTGGAAACCGCAGATCGGGCTGCGCGAAGGAATTGCGCAGACCTATGACTGGTTCGTCCAACAGCTTGAAAGCGGTGCGATTCGCGATCTGTCATAAAATCGACCGTGAAGCTGCCGGGACTCCGCATCGCGGTTTGACTTGGGGGGCCAAGACACTAGAAAGCGCGCGGCTCCTACGCTCGACCGCATTTTTCGACAGCACGGACGGATTTTTCCATGACCTCTCCACTCAGGCTCGGCATCATCGGCGCCGGGCGCATGGGGATCACCCACTATTCCATCGCGAATGCGCATGAGCATGCGAAAATCACCGGCGTGGCGGACCCGTCCAAGCTGGTCACCACGATGCTCGGCAAATATGCGAAGATCGGGACCTACAAGGATTACAAGGGCCTGCTGAAAGGCGAGCAGCTGGACGGCGTGCTGGTCTGCACTCCGCCCGCCTTCAATCCCGAAATTCTCGACGCGGTGCTGGAAGCCAAGCTGCACGCCTTCGTCGAGAAACCCTTCATGCTGAATTCGGTCGACGGGAATCGCTTTGCGCAAGGGTTCGACGCAGCAGGCCTGGTCAACCAGGTCGGCTATGTGAACCGCTGGAACGACATGTTCACCAAGGCGAGGGCTTTCGTCGAAGTGGGCTTGATCGGCGAACCCCTGCGCTTCCGCAGCGAGATGTTCAGCGGCACCATCATCCGCGACGTGGGCGAGGCCGGGTGGCGCGCGAGCCATGCGAATGGCGGTGGCGCGGTGTACGAGATGGCGAGCCACGCGATCGATCTGATCGCTTACTTCTTCGGCGCGCCGGATCGCGTCGGCGGCACCAGCCTTTCCAAGGTCTATTCGAAGAACGTGGAGGACATCGTCAGCTCCAGCTTGTTCTACGATAATGGCCTCGCGGGCACGCTCTACGTCAACTGGTCCGATGCGAGCTATCGCAAGCCGACCAACAAGTTCGAGATTTTCGGCAAGTCCGGCAAGATCCAGGTCGACCAGCACGGGATGAAGGTGTTCCTTGCCGAGGCGAACGAAGCACACGGCCTAAAGCAAGGCTGGAACCAGATCTACATCACCGACGTGTTCTCCAGCGTGCCGTTCTATGTCCGCGGGATCGAATATACCGCGCAGCTGTTCGACTTCATTGCGTCGATCCGGGAAGGCAAGCCGGTGCGCTGCACCTTCGCCGATGCGACCGCGAACCTGCGCGTGATGGAACAGCTTTTCGCCGACGATGCAGCGCAAAGAGCCGGATTGCGGGCAGGAGACGCGGCATGAGCAAGAATCAGCCAATCGACCGCATCGTCTTCGGCGATAACCAGTTCTTCGGCATCAATCACATGAGCCAGGACAAGGCTCAGGAACGCGCGGAGCGCTTCGCCAAGCTCGACAATATCATGGCGGTTTACGACCACGCGATCGAGGCGGGCATCGAGGGCATCATGCTCAACAGCAATGATCGCGCGAAGGGCATTTGCGACCGTTTTCGCGCCGATCCGGCGAAATACGGCCACCTCAAGTGGTATCCGTCGATCCCCTACCCGCACAAATACGCGGCCATGGTCAACGACAAGGGCATGGTGGGCGCCGCGCAGGAAATGCTGTTTGCCAAGGGCGCCAAGTCCGCGCTGGGCAAGATGGTCAGCGGGGGCATGGCAGTCGCGACGCTGGATGCGGTGAAGCTGATGAAGATGCTCGTCGACCAGGAGATGGAGATCTATCACGATCTCGATATCCGCGTGGTGTTCCTGCAGAACATTATCGTCGACCTGATGCTGGGCTACGACGTGGCCGAGCCCTTCGTCGCCTATTGCCAGCATATCCGCAAGAAATACGGCGCCTATCCAGGCCTCATCACGCAGAACCTGCCGTTCCTGCGCAGGAAGCTGATCGAATGGGGAATCGAGGATGTCGTGATCTGCGCCTCGATCAACAAGATCGGCTACCTGATGTCGCCCGGGGTGGACGAATACGAAGCCGTGCTGGCCGAGAATGACGGAGCGAAATACCCGGTCATGGCGATGTCGACGCTGGCCTCCGGCGCTGTGCCGCCGGTCGAGGCCTACGAGTACATCAACCGGCTCAACGTGCAGTCGGTGGTATTCGGCGCCTCCTCGCCCGGCAATATCAAGCAGACCGTCTCGCTGATCGAAGGGGCGCCGAAATGAAGGTGCTGATTACTGGCGGGGCGGGCTTCATCGGATCGCGTCTTGCAGCACGCCTGATCGAGAACGGGCACGAGGTGACGGTGCTCGACAACCTGCTGGAGCAGGTCCACGGCGACGATCCCGAGCAGTCCGAGGGCTATCGCGCGGTCGCTGCAACGACGAACTTCATCCGCGCCAGCGTGACCGACCGTGACGCGATGGAGCGAGCGCTCAAGGGCCAGGAGGCGGTCGTCCATCTCGCGGCCGAAACCGGCACCGGCCAGTCGATGTACCAGATCGAGCGCTATTCGGACGTCAATATCGGTGGCACCTCGCTGCTGCTCGATATCCTCGCCAACTCCGAACACACGGTGAAGCGCGTCGTGGTCGCTTCATCGCGCTCGATCTACGGCGAGGGCCGCTACCGCACGCCCGATGGCGGCTATGTCTACCCCGATCACCGCGCCGAGGCCGACATGCAGGCGGGCGATTTCGAAGTGAAGCACCCGGGCGTCGACGGCCCGCTGGAGCTAGTCGCCACCGACGAGGATTCGAAGATCCATCCCAGCTCGGTCTACGGCATCACCAAGCAGGTGCAGGAACAGCTGGTGATGACGGTGTGCCCCTCGATCGGGGTGGAGGGCGTCGCCTTCCGCTACCAGAACGTGTTCGGGCCGGGCCAGTCGCTGTCCAACCCCTATACCGGCATCCTCTCGATCTTCTCGAACCTGATGATGCAGGGCAAGCCGATCAACATCTTCGAGGATGGCGAGGAAAGCCGCGATTTCGTGTTCGTGGATGATGTTGTCGAGGCGACTGTGCTCGGCGTCGAGCATCCGGCGGCGGCGAACGAGGTGTTCAATGTGGGCACCGGCGTTCCGGTGACAGTGATGACCGTGGCGAAGACGCTCTCGCGCCTGCTGGAAGCCGACGTGCCGATCGAGGTCAGTGGCAATTTCCGCCTCGGCGACATCCGCCATAACTACGCGGATATGGCCAGGATTCGCGAAAAGCTGGGCTTCGTGCCTTCGTTCGACTTCGAACAGGGTATCGCACGGCTCGCCGCATGGGCCAAGGCAAGCGGACCGCAGGCAAGCTCTTACGAAGAGAGCCTTGAGGAAATGCGCCGCAAGGGCCTGATGAAGTAGCTGCCATGGCACGACGCAAGACGAGGACCGCACGCCTTCGAGAGGATTTTCGCGAGAACTGGCAGCTTGTTACGCTATGCGGCCTGATGATCGCGACCTTCCTGATGGGCGGCGCATCGCGCGGCGATGTTATGTCGCTCATCATTCTGCGCCCGCTGGCGGTCGTTTGCCTCGGCCTTGGCCTTTACGGCCTCACCGCAAGGCATTGGCGCGCCTATCGGCTGCCGCTCGCGATCATCGGCGCGATCACTGCGCTCATCCTGGTTCACCTGATCCCCTTGCCGCCGTTCGTCTGGGCGAACCTGCCGGGACGCGAAATCGTGGTCGAGGCGGGCGAACTGGCCGAGCTGGACACGATATGGCGCCCGCTGGCGATGGTGCCCTTCCGGGGATGGAACGCGTTCTACGCCATGCTCGTGCCCGCAGCCGCGATGGTTCTGATGGTGCAGGTTGCACCCGAGCGGCAACGCGTGCTGCTCTACGTGATCCTGGGCGCGACCGCACTCGCGACCGTGATCGGCATCGTACAGGCGGGCAGCGGCTTCAGCCGCTCGCTCTTCCTTTACCGCGTCACCTCCACCGGCGCGCCGGCGGGCCTGTTTGCCAATCGCAACCATTTCGCGGCCTTACTGTGTATTGCCATACCCGCGCTTGCCCTGATCGCGTCGCGAGCACGCGAGCCGCGCAAGAATCTGGTCAGGGCGCTGTGCGCCGGTGGGGCACTGATGGCGATTTTCATGATCTTTGCCGCCGGATCGCGGGCGGGGCTCGCCATGGCATTCGTCGGCCTGCTGGGCGGATGGGCCGTGTGGGAGGCGCGCCCCGAACAGATCAGGCGCCGCAAATCGGGCCCGACGTGGGTTCTGCCCGCAGCCGGGACGGCATTTTCCCTGCTGGTTGTCGCTTTCCTTGCGGTGATCTTCGGCCGGGCAGACGCGCTGGAACGGATATCGACGAGCGATGTGGCCGAAGAAAACCGGTTGCGCGCCTGGGAAGTGACCGCAGGCAGCCTGTGGGATTATTTCCCGGTCGGCTCCGGCATCGGGTCCTTCGTGGAAATCTTCAAGATCCACGAGCCGGTAGACCTGCTCAGCTTCGGCTACTGGAACCATGCGCACAACGACTGGCTCGAATGGCTGCTGGAGGGGGGCATCCCGGCTGCCATTCTGATGATTGTCGCCGTTGTGGCCTGGGCCCGCGGCAGCCTTTATCTCTGGGCCCGTCGCACAAGCGGACGGCACAGCATCCAGCTCGGCCTATTCGGAGCCTTTGCGATATTAATCCTTGGTCTTTGGAGCTTCGTCGACTACCCCTTGCGGGTTCCTTCGCTGGCCAGCCTCGCGGCGATTGCGGCGGTCTGGATGACGACGCCAAGAGTGGTGGCGGCAAAGGCATACTCCACGCAGGAAGCCTGATGGAGGGGCAAGACCGGATCGGTTGCAGCAGGCCGGAACGGTGATTGGATGAGACGGGATCGAGTTATGCGGATACATTTGCTCATCTTGGTGGCCGGACTGGCCCTCGCCGGCTGCGCAAGCACGCCCGACCCGATCGGCGGGGCCCCCGGCTTGCAGGTGGTTGCGGGCGACCTTCCCCCGCCGACCACGGCCGATGTGACCGGAGCGACGATATCTTACGGCATCGGCCCGTTCGACACCCTGACAATCGACGTTTTCGGCATCCCCGAACTGAGCGAGCGCACGGTCAAGGTGGATGCCAATGGCCAGATCGAATTTCCGCTGGTGGGGACGTTGAATGTCGCCGGGCTCGAAACCAAGGACGTGTCGTCGCTGATCGAAAGCCGGTTGCGCGGACAGTTCGTTCGCGATCCCGATGTCACCACCAGTCTGCAGGATACCGCATCGCGGTCCGTCGTGGTCTATGGCCAGGTCGGCCAGCCGGGCGTCTACCCGGTGCTGGGCAAATCCACACTGATGAAATCGATCGCGACTGCGCGGGGCCTGTCCGAATTCGCGGATTCCGAAGATGTGGTCGTGTTCCGCACGGTGAATGGGCGGCGGATGGCCACGCTCTACAATCTGCATGCAATCAGCCGCGGCATGTATGCCGATCCGGCGATCTATCCCAATGACACCGTGGTGGTCGGCGAAAGCCGCTCGCGGCGTCTCTTCGACAATCTGGTTGGCGCGGCCGCGCTGATCGCCACTCCCATCACTATCTTGTTGCAGCAGACCCTGTAACCGGTTGGCAAGGCTAAGCTTTCGGCAATGAATAATGCGGCTCCCTCTCCCTCGGACGATGGCCGGACCCTGATGGACGACCCGGCGCCATCGCCGGAGAAGCGCCCGCGGATGGCCAGCGAGACGCCGCTGATCCGCGAATACTGGGCGATCCTCCTCCGCCAGAAGTGGGTCGTCGCCGGGATTGTCGCGCTCGCGCTGCTCGCGGGCCTCGCTTTGACGCTGATGGCCACGCCGCAATACAGCTCCAGCGCGCGGATCGAGATCAGCCGCCAACAGCAGCAGATCACCAATGTCGAAGGGATCGAGAAATCCGACCGGACCTTCGATCAGGAATTCTACGAGACCCAATACGAGCTGTTGCGGACCCGCGCGGTGGCCGAACGGGTCGCACGCGAGCTTCGTCTTGCCAATAACCTGGCCTTCTTCGCAGCACATGGCCTGGACCCTGACAACACACCCCTGCTGGCAAGCAATGGTGGCGCGCCCTCTCGCGAAGAGCTGCAGAACCGGGAGAAGCTTGCCGTCGGCCTGCTGCTCGGCAATATCTCGATTTCCCCGGTGGTCCGCTCGGCGCTCGTCGACATTGGCTACACCAGCGGCAATCCGACAATCTCCGCCCAGATCGCCAATGCATGGTCCGAGCAGTTCATCGCGGAAAGCATCGATCGTCGCTACGAATCGACAGCCGATGCACGCAAGTTCCTCGAACGGCGCCTGCTGGAACTGCAGGAAGACGTGCAGGATTCCGAACGCCAGCTGGTGACCTACGCGAACGAGAACGACATCGTCGTCCTCGAACGGGTGGAACAGGATGGCAAGACGGTCGCCAGCCCTACGCTTGCATCGAGAAACCTCAGTGCGATGAACGAGGCGCTTAACGAAGCGGTGGCGCAGCGCGTGCTGCTTGAATCGCAGGCGCGGACCGGCGCAGGGGGCGATACCGTCACCAATCCCGCTATCACGACCCTGCGGGCAAGGCGGTCCGAACTGCAGGCGCAATATGCGCAGCTGATGGTCCAGTTCGAGCCGGGATACCCCGCAGCCCGCGTGTTGCAGGAGCAGATTGCCGCGCTCGACCAGTCGATCGCGCGCGAAGAAGCGCGTGTGCGCGGCAGCGCGAATGACCAGTATCGTGCCGCAGTGGAGCGTGAGGAAACGCTCAGGGCGCGGGTCAATGCGCTGACCGGGCAATTGCGCAATCAGGAACGGGCCCGTATCCAGTACAATATCTACCAGAACGAGGTGGATACCAACCGCGAGCTCTACGAGGGCGTGCTGCAGCGCTATCGCGAGATCGGTGTGGCGAGCGTGGCGGCCAGCAATATTTCGGTTGTCGACGAGGCCCAGGTGCCCGGTGGCCCGTCATCGCCCAACCTGCCGCTGAACATGCTCATCGCCCTGTTTGCAGGGTTCGCGCTGGCCGGTGCTGCGGTGTTCACGCTGGAGCAGCTCGACGAGGGTATCCGCGATCCGTCCGATATCACCGCCTTGACCGGCCTTCCGCTGCTGGGCGCAATCCCGACCACCGACGAGGAAGAGGAAGATATCGGGCAGATCATTCAGGACCCGAAATCCGAACTGTCCGAAGCCTATCTTACCGTGCGCTCGAACCTCGCCATGTCGACCAATCATGGCGTGCCGCATTCGTTCATGGTCACCAGCAGCCGTCCTGCCGAGGGCAAGAGCACGACCAGTTATGCGCTGGCCTGCGTCATAGCGCGCACAGGCAAGAAGGTTGTCCTGATCGATGCCGACATGCGCTCTCCCTCGATCCACGGCCTGTTCGACATGGCGAACGAACTGGGCTTCTCAGACTACCTGACCGGGCACGAAGACCTGGGCCCGCTCGTCCAGCAGACCAATGTGCCCAATCTCTGGCTGATGAGCGCCGGTCGCACCCCGCCCAGCGCTGCCGAACTGCTGAGCACGGATCGCACGCGCGAAATGGTGGCCAAGCTGCGCGAACAGTTCGATCATGTCGTGATGGACGCACCGCCGTTGCTGGGCCTCGCCGAGGCGCCGCTGCTGTCGCGCGCGCTCGACGGCGTGGTCTATGTCATCGAGGCACGCGGCGTGCCGACCCGCGGGATCAACATGTCGCTCGAACGCCTGCATGACAGCAATACGAATGTCTTCGGCGCGGTGATGACCAAGTTCTCCGGCAAGGAGAGTTCGCAGTACGGCTATGGTTATGGCTACGGCTATGGCTACGGCCTGAGTTACGGGCGCGAAGAAAAACCCGCCTGATGAGCCGGTCTGCCAAGCCTGAACAAACGGTGCGCTGGCCCAGGCAAATCGTGCTGGTCTTGGCCCTTCTGCTTGCGTGGAGTTCTGCCATGCAGGCCGGGGCGATGGCGTTCCAGACGCTCCAGCCCGGCCTGTCGCTCCGCTTCGATGCGGACAACCCGATCGCCCTCGTGCGGGCGGCCAGGGCCGATGTCGTCGCCGGCACGGGAGAGGAAGCCAATGGCGGAGCCCGCGCACTGGCAGCGGCGCGCCGATCGATCGCGCAAAACCCGCTCAACGCCGATGCATTCGGGCTTTATGGTCTGGTGAGTCTGGCCAACTCCGAACCCGACGTCATCGGTCGGCAGGTCGCCATGGCCGACCGGCTGTCGCGGCGGGACCTGAGCACTCAGCTGTTCCTGATCGAGGATTCGGTGCGACGCAACGACGTGGCCGAAGCCCTGCGGCATTACGATGCAGCGATGCGAGTGAAGGAATCGGTGCGTCCAACGCTTCTCCCGATCCTCACCGAAGCCATGCGCGAACCGGCAATCCGCAAGCGTTTCCTCCCCTATATGGAGGCTTCGACGCCGTGGCTGGAGGCCTTCACCCGCCATGCCGTTTCGAACAGTTCCGACCCGGCGTCGATCGCAGCACTCGCGATGGAAGCCGGCGGATTTCCGGAAGGTTCGCAGTTCGCCACCCGCGTCCCAGAGCTGCTCTCCGTGCTCGTGGGCCGCAACGAGCTGGACACGGCCTACAGGTTCTACCAGTCGGTTGGCGGCGGCGACCCGGCCATGCTGCGAAAGGTCGAATTTACCGAGGAAACAACCGATCAGGCGCTGGCTCCGTTCACCTGGCAGCCTGTGCTGGTGGGTGAAATCGATTCGATCTTCGTTGCCGGTGCCGACGGACAGCTCGAGGTCGAAACACGCATGGAAGCGGGGCGATCCGGACACATTCTGCGCAAGCTCTTCGCCCTTCCTGCAGGGGATTACACGATCTCGATACCCATGCGGTCGGACGATTACTCACCGGACGACACCGTCCAGCTGCGGCTGGTGTGCGTGAATCAGGGAAGCCAGCGGATCGTCTTCGACGAAAAGCAGGATCTTGCAGAGGAGTTCGTGTTCGATCCGCGATTCACTGTCCCAGCCAGCTGCCCGTTCCAGATACTGATCCTGATGGCCACGACAGCCCCCACGACAGGCGATGTTGTGTTGACACTCGCATCACCCGATCTGCGGCAACGTTCGGCCAGCTGAGGTTTTGCCAGTGTCGACAGCGACGCCGCCCATACCCGCCTAGTCGAGCGAGTTGGCGCAGGTTATCGCTAGCTGGGCCTGTCCGGTGCGATCCGCGGCCTTCTCTTCTGCCCTCGCAGCAATATCGACCGCCACGTCCTGCCCCGTGCCCTCGTCGAGGTTACGGGCGCGGCTGGCAAACTGGTCCGAAGCCGTGTTGATCAGCCGGACTTCGCGCGAATTTTCGCCAGACGTCATCGGGGCCAGTGCGCGCGCCGTTATGCGCAAGGCAGCAGCGCAGGCAATCGCACGATCATAAGCAGACATGTCCTGATCGTCGAACTTGCCGGCCAAAGACAGGGCCTGCGCAACACCGGGGGGATCGCTCGATTCGCTCGCCTGCGCACCCGCCGCTTCGGCGGTCGGTTCGCTTGAATCGGAGCAAGCGACGGCGATGGTCGAGAGCAATAAAATCGGCAGAAAACGGCAGGGGAACATCATCTTGTCCGGCAGGGGCTTGATGCCATTCCCTTACCGGCGTCGCTTGCAGCGGTCCAGCCGCCACAGAACTCAGCGGGCAGCAGGCCAGATGCCGCGCGTATCGTAGACCAGCGCATCCTTGCGTTCGTCGGCGGGGATCGACCGAAATAGATCGTGGTCGACCAGCACGATCAGGATGCCACAGCTCTCCAGCGCGGTGTCGATATCGATCAAGTTCGCACCGGTCTCGCCGAATTCAATCGGCAGCTCCTTTGCATAGGGCTCCACGATATTGATCCGTTCGCCGAACTTACGCGCCAGCCGCGCGGCAATGAAGCGCGCTGGGCTCTCGCGGAAATCGTCGATATTGGCCTTGAAGGCGAGGCCCATGCACGCAACCGGCACATCTGGGTTCGCCTCGATCAGCGCGGTCGCCTGATCCAGCACATGGTGCATTTTCGCGTCATTCACTTCGCGCGCGGTGCGGATCACGCGCGCTTCCTCGGCCGCGCCATGGACGATGAACCACGGGTCGACCGCAATGCAGTGTCCGCCCACGCCGGGGCCGGGTGTCAGCACGTTCACGCGCGGGTGCCGGTTGGCGAGGCGGATCACCTCCCACACGTCCAGCCCCTGCTTGTCGGCGATCATCGAAAGCTCGTTGGCAAAAGCGATGTTCACGTCGCGAAAGGCGTTTTCGACCAGCTTGGTCATCTCCGCCGATCGCGCATCGGTGGTTACGCATTCGCCGCGCACGAAACGCTTGTAGAACGCGAGCGCCTTGCGCGCGCAGCGCGGCGTGATCCCTCCGACCGATCGGTCGTTATGGACCAGCTCTTCAAGGATGCGGCCGGGCAACACGCGTTCCGGACAATAGGCAATCGCGATATCGGGCGTGCCTTCCGCAATTCCCGGCATGGCAAGATCGGGGCGTTTCTGCGCCAGCCGATCGCGCACGGCATCGGTCGTCCCCACCGGACACGTCGATTCGACGATCACCAGCACGCCGGATTTCAGCCTTGGCGCAATCGCATCCGCCGCAGCCATGACGTAGCCTGTGTCGGGCGTATGTTCGCCGTCCTTGGCGAAGGGCGTGGGCACCGCAATCACGTAGACATCGGCTTCAGGCATATCGACGCTGGCGCGCAGCGTGCCACGCGCGACGACCGCTTGCACCAGCCCGTCCAGGTCGACTTCCTCGATATGGATATCGCCGCGATTGATCGTCTCGACGACCGCTTCGGACGTGTCGACACCGGTCACCTCGCACCCGCTGCGCGCGATAATCGCGGCCGTCGGCAGGCCGATATAGCCGAGGCCCACCACGGCCACCGTGCACTTGTCGTTGGTCATGCAGTGTCCCTGTCGCGACAATTCTTCACAGCGCTTTTGCACGGGCGGAGTAAAATTTATGGTAACGCAGCGCCTGCTATGGCGGTGGCCAAGGCAGGAGGCTTGCGTGGACATACTGGTTACCGGAGCGGCGGGTTTTATCGGCGCGGCCCTGGCCGAGGCGCTGGCACTGCGCGGCGACCGGGTGATCGGGATCGACAATCTGAACGATTACTACCCGGTCAGCCTGAAACGCGACCGCCTGGCGCGCGTGCAGCAGGCCGCGGGCGATGCCTTCCGGTTCATCGAATGCGATTTTGGTGACCATGCTGCGCTGGAGCGAGCGCTGGAGGGCGAAAGCTTCACGCATATCGCGCATCTCGGCGCGCAGGCGGGCGTACGCTATTCGCTGGAAAATCCGCGCGCCTATGCGCACTCGAACCTCAACGGGCATCTCAACATGCTGGAGGTTGCACGCCAGCGTGAGATGCAGCACCTCGTCTACGCCAGCTCCAGCTCGGTCTATGGCGGCAACGAAAAAGTGCCCTTCTCGGTCGATGACCGGGTCGACCACCCCTACTCGCTTTACGCCGCGACCAAGAAGGCCGACGAGTTGATGAGCGAAAGCTACGCCCATCTCTATCGTCTCCCACAGACAGGGCTGCGGTTTTTTACCGTTTACGGCCCGTGGGGCCGCCCGGACATGATGCCGTGGATCTTCACCTCTAAGATCCTCGACGGTGAGCCGATCCCGGTGTTCAACAATGGCCGGATGAAGCGCGATTTCACCTTTGTCGACGACATTGTGCGCGGCGTGATTGCCTGCCTGGACAAGGCTCCGGCGGATGATGGCACTGCCAAACCGGGTGGGAGCGTGGCTCCTCACAGCGTCTATAATATCGGCAACAACCAGCCCGAAGAGCTGATGCGGATCATCGGCATCATCGAGCAGGCGTGTGGCCGCAAGGCGCAGATCGAGATGCTGCCGATGCAGAAGGGCGACGTGCCGCAGACCTTTGCCGATATCGACGCAATTGCCCGCGACCACGGCTTCCAGCCAGAAACCTCAGCCGACGAAGGCTTCCCGCGCTTCGTCGACTGGTTCAAGACCTATCACGGGATCAGCTAGGTTCGGAGGCCGCATGCCCAAGCGCCGTTCGTGCTGAGCTTGTCGAAGCGCGGACGAGGGAGCGCACTCGCCCTTCGACAGGCTCAGGACGAACGGATGCGCGCGCAAGTGGTTCGGTTAGGTAAGCGCGATCAGCCTTCCGCCATCAGGTCGGCAATCCGCTGCGAAGACTCGCCATCGCCAAAGGGATTATGCGCCTGCGCCATCGCGGCATAGGCGGTCTCATCATCCAGCAGCCGCGTGACTTCGCTCACGATTGCATCGGGATCGGTACCGACCAGCTTCGCAGTGCCCGCTTCGATGCCCTCCGGTCGCTCGGTCGTCTCGCGCATAACCAGCACGGGCTTGCCCAGCGCGGGCGCCTCTTCCTGCACGCCGCCGCTATCGGTCAGCATCAGCGTGCTCGCCTGCATCAGTGCGGCGAAATTGGGGTAATCGAGCGGTTCGAGCAGTGCGACGTTATCGAGCCCCTCCAACTCCGCCATCATCGTCTCGCGCACATTGGGGTTGAGGTGGACGGGGAAGATCACCGCCGTATCCTCGCGCGCGGCAATCCGGCGGATGGCCTCCGCAATCGCCCGCATACCCTCACCGAAATTCTCGCGCCGATGCGACGTGACGCCAATGATGCGCTTACCCGCAAACTGCTCGGCAGCGGCGTGGAGGTCCGCTGCAAGGTTCGGCTTTTCCTCGATCGCGCCCAACACCCAGTGCAGCGCATCGATCACGGTGTTACCTGTAACATGCACGTCGGCTTCACGCACATTCTCGCGCAGCAGGGCATCGGCAGAGGTCTGCGTGGGCGCGCAATGCAGCGCGGCCATCGTGCCGATCACCTTGCGGTTGACCTCTTCGGGCCAGGGATGATGAATGTCGCCGCTACGCAGGCCAGCCTCGACATGGCAAATCGGGATCTTGCGGTAGAACGCGGTCAGCGCGCCGCACATGGCGCTGGCAGTGTCGCCCTGTACCACCACCCAGTCTGGCTTAGATGCGTCCAGCGCTTCGCCAATGCCTGTCAGCAGGCGGGCGGTGAGCGCGTCGAGCGTCTGCCCCGGCTGCATCACCGCCAGATCGTGGTCCGGGGTGACGCCCGCGATATCGAGCACCTGGTCCAGCATCCCGCGATGCTGCCCGGTGACGATCACCACCGGATCGAACCGGAGATCGTCCTTCAGCAGGTGGATCAGAGGGAACAGCTTGATCGCTTCGGGTCGGGTGCCGAAGACGAGTGCCACTTTCCGGGAGGCGACTTTCTGCGTGCGGGCCATAAAACGGCCCTTACGCATTGATCGGCGCGAAGCCTAGTCGTCGCCGCCAATCTCGGCACTGCTTTCAGGCGTGGGCAGTGGTTCGGACGCGACTTCCGCTTCACGCTCGCGTTCCAAGCGCTCCATATATTCGCGCTCGATCTGTTCGACCCGCTCCTGCTCGGCAGCGGCGTCCGCGTCGATGGTGGACAGGCGCTCTTCACGCGCTTCGGCAATCAGCTGGCCGAAGCGGGCAGTCGAACCGTTTTCGCGCGCTTCGTAAGCGGCATCGATCATCTTCTGCGTGCAGCCGGTGAAGCCATCTACGCCGGTGGGCGAGCAGCTCATTGCGCCGAACTTACCGACGAATTCGAAGCTCTCGACCCGCTGCACCCACGAGGTGTTGGCCGGATCGTCGCTGTAACGCAGCGCCTTCGGGATCCGGTAGCGTTCTTCCTCGTCGAGGCGCGCGACGACGCAGATCGTGTCTTCGGGGCATGGCGCAACTTCATCGTCGCCATAAGCGATGACCATGTTGACCTTGTCGCCGCCTGCATCCTGCGCGAGCGCGGGCGTACCTGCACCGAGCGCGAGCATGGCGGCGAGACTGGCAATTGCTTGGGTTTTCATAGCGTGCCCCTGAGACTTGGGAATGAGCGATATCGTACGATCATAAACGAATTCTACGGCTGAACCATGACTGAAGCGGTTGCGGACGGGCCATGGTTCCCCGTTCCTAGATGCGCTCGCTCAGCCGGATTGCTGCGCGGCAGCCCAGCCTGATCGCGGCGGAGAGCAATGGATAGGCGGGTGCTTCTTCGGCCCCGGCAGCGATGGCGGCATCGTGATGTTCGCGCTCTTCCTCGCGGAATTTCTCGATCATGCCCTGCAATTCGGGCTCTTCGTCGGCGTCTTTCAGCGCGTCGAGCTGTTTCGAATAGTGATCGTCGATCTCGGTCTCGACCGCAGCCGTGCACGCCATCGCGGCCTTGGGGCCGATCAGTGCGGTCGCCGCGCCTAGCGCGTATCCGGCAACATTCCAGAAGGGGTGCAATGCGGTCGGGCGCACGCCCCGCTCCGCAATCAGTGCGTTGAATGCCGCGTGGTGTTCGTCTTCCTGCCGCGCCATCGCGGCGATCTCGCCCGAATTCGGCGCCCGGTCGCCCATCACCGCGAGCTGCCCCGCATAGATGCGCGTCGCGCCGAACTCGCCCGCTTGGTCGACCCGGATCATGCGATGAATGTCGTTGCTCATGACGCGATCCATTTCCTTGCCAGCAGCGCGAGCGTGGCTGCGCCCGCCGCCACCGAGATGATAAAGTTATAGCCTGCCAGCGAAACGCCCAGGAAGCTCCATGGTGCCGCATCGCACCGGATCAGCGGCGTGTTGAGGATGGCATCCATTGCGCTCCCGCCGCCCGAGGACGGGATCATTGCGCACTTGGTCACGCCTTCCCACCAGCCATATTCGACGCCCGCGTGAAAACCACCGATCAGGCCCGAGGCGATAATTGAGAGCGCAGCCAGAGCCACCCACAGCCTTTGCGGAGGAGCGATAAACGCCAGCAGCGCCAGCCCCAGCGCTATGAAATGGGGGTAGCGTTGCCACCAGCACATCTCGCACGGGTAGAGGCCATAGGCGTACTGGCCCACATAGGCGCCGCCCAGCAAAAGCGCCGGGACAATCAGCACGATCCAACGTGCAGTGCGCGCATAGGGCGTATCGATCATGCCGGTCGCCGTCCGCTTACTTGATCAGCGCGACCGAACTCGCGGTGGTGCGGCGCAGTGTCTTGATCGCGTAGTCGAGCTGGAAATCCTCGATCCCCTGCTCCTTCAACTGTTCCGAAGTTTGCGAGAACCGGGGATCGGCTTTCAGGTCACGCTCCAGATCGTCGTCCTTCAGGCCAGCCTCGTTGATCAGGTGACCGCGCAGGTCGCTCTCGCGCAGCTGGTATTTCATCCGCCGTTCCAGGTCGGGGTCGGAAATCTGGGGCACGCGGATATCGGGCTTGATCCCGCCTTCCTGCACCGAGTGGCCCGAGGGCGTGTAATAGCGCGCCGTAGTCAGCTTGAGCGCGGCGTCGTTGCCCAGCGGGACGAGCGACTGGACGCTGCCCTTGCCGAAGCTGCGTTCGCCCATGATCAGCGCGCGGCGGTGATCCTGCAATGCGCCGGCCACGATCTCGCTGGCCGAGGCAGAGCCCGCGTCGATCAGCACGATCAGCGGAACTTCCGGCGCAATCTGGCCGCGGAACATCGTTTCCGCGTTGTAGGTCATCGATTCGCCCTGTGCGCGTCCGCGCTGCGAAACGATCCGGCCGGAGTCGAGGAACAGGTCGGACAGCGCGACTGCCTCGTCGAGCGATCCGCCCGGATTGGTCCGCAGGTCGAGCACGAGTCCGTTGACCCGGCCCCCGGTGTCCTTCTTGATCTGCGTCCACGCGGCAAGCACGTCCGCCCCGACATCGCGCGAAAATTCGTTGACCGTGATGATCCCGATGCCGCCATCGGCAATCTCGTGCGTTACCGGCTCCAGCTCGATCACACCGCGCGTCACGCTGGTTTCGATCGGGTCTTCGGCACCGGGGCGGAAAATCGTGAGGTTGATGGAGGTGCCCGCAGGCCCGCGCATCTGCGCCACGGCCTCGTCCAGGTCTCCGCCATAGATCAGCTTGCCGTTAAGGTGCGTGATGAAGTCACCCGCCTTGATCCCGGCCTTTTCCGCCGGGCTACCACGGAACGGGCTGACCACCTTGACCGCGCCGTCTTCCATCACGACCGACAGGCCGAGCCCTGAATAATTGCCGTCGATCAACGTTTCGAGCCGTTCCAGGTCGCTGCCGTCGAGATAGGCGGAATGCGGATCGAGGCTGGCAAGCATGCCGTCGATCGCGCCGCGGATCAGCTTCTCGTCATCGACGGGATCGACATAGCTCGCCTTCACCCGTTGGTAGGTCGCGAACAGTTTGGCGAATTCGGGAGCCACCCGGCTGTCGACCTGCGCCATCCCGGCGGTGGCGATGGGGACCATGGCCAGCGCGGAAACCAGCGCGAGCGAACGGGCGACGACGGGCAATTTCATATTCAAAGGCCTTCCGGACATTTCGCCCCATTTATCGCGCATGAAAGGTTAATGCCAGATGGCAGCGCCTGCACGCGCATTTCGTTTCAGCGTGGGACCTTATTCGGACAGGTGCGTTACCGCGACAGATGGTCGAGCGGGTTGGCGGACCGCCCACCCAGCCGCAGTTCGAACCCAATCGCCCCTCCATCGGGCGGCGCTACGCCCAGTGGCGCCCCTTCGGCCAGGGTGTCGCCCACGTTCACGTCGGACCGGGCGAGCCCGGTAATCAGGCTGGTCCAGCCATTGGGATGCTCGATAATCACGATCCGGTCGTAACCGCGGAAGGGGCCTGAAAATGCCACGCGCCCCGGTGCGGGGGTCACCACTTGCGCACCTGCACCAGCCCGGATCAGCAGGCCTTCGGAACGTGCGCCCTTGCTGTCGACCGATCCGAAACCGCGCAAGGTGCGCCCGTCCACCGGAAGGCGTAGTCCTGACGGTGAGCGCACCGTGCGACTGGTACTGGGGGGGATCCGTGTGGTCGTGCCGCTGGCGCGCGCTTGCGAGGGACGCGTCGGGCGCAGGATCGGCCCGGGCAGCTCAGCAAGCTCATCGCGCAGGGCGCCCGCAGCATCGATCCGGTCGACTAGCCCATCGAGATCGCGGGCCTGCTCTGCATAGGCCAGCGCACGTTCCTCTTGCCGGTCGGCCTCGCCACCCCGGCGGCGCGCGGCAAGCCGCTTGCGCGTTTCAATCGCTGCCAGCTGCGTGCGACGAAGGCTCAGGCGGTCTTCTTCCTCGGCCAGCTTTCTCAACACGCCCTCTGCCTCGGCGCGTAGCGCTCGGCTCTTGTCGATTTCGGCGCGCAATGCTGCCGTTCGACCGCGCACTTGCGGTATCGTGGTTTCGAGCACGGCGCGCAGATACATGCTCTCACGGATCGAGCCGGGGCGGAAGACGGAGAGCACCAGCGGCCGGCGCGAGAAATTCTGCAAGGCGCCGGTCAAGCGGATCAGCGGCTCGCGCCGTTCGCCCAGTCGCGCATCGAGCGCGCGCTGCTGGCGGGCAATCAGCTGCAGCTGCCCCTTGCCCACCGCAATCTCGGCCTCGGTTTCCTGGATGCGCGCGGCGAGAGCGGCAGACTGGCTGGCGATCTTTTCCGCCTCCTGCTCGGCCTGTCCCGCAGCGCGTTCGAGCGACTGCGCACGCCTGTCTGCGCGTTTGGAGGCACGCTCCGCACGGGCAATCGCCGCCCGCACCTCATCAGAGCTTTCGAATGCACCGGCGCCCTGCTGCCCGCGCACCTGCGGAGTGACCGCAACCGCGACCAGCACCGCCAGCGGCACGGCAACAAGGGTGAGGCGTTTGGGATGTGCGAAGTGGCGGAGCATCACCGTCTATCCTGCCCGATGATAGGGATGGCCTGCAAGAATGCTTGTTGCGCGATAGATCTGCTCGGCCAGCATCGCTCGCACCAGCAGGTGCGGCCAAGTCGCCTTGCCGAAACCCAGCACGAGGTCTGCACCGGCGCGGTCTTCATCGCTGTGGCCGTCCGCCGCGCCGATCAGGAAGCGCGTTTCGCGCATGCCGCCATCGCGCCAGTCGCCCAGGATTTCGGCCAGCTTTCCGGATGGAAGGTCGCGGCCCTTTTCATCGAGCACAATTGTCCGAAAGGGCTCCTTGGGCTGCGGGATGCGGCCGCCCGTCTCGGGCAGTTCGGTCAGCTTGGTGTCCCAAGTGATCCGCGTGAAGTAGCGGTCGACCAGCTCGGCTTCGGGCGAACGCCCGATCTTGCCGCGCGCGATGATGTGGAGAAGCATGGGGTTTCCCGCCGTTCGTTACGTACTACCGACAGGGGAGGCCAAATTAGGCCGTACCGGCAGCAAGCTTCCCGTCTTCGCCAAACGACCACATGCGCTCGATATTATAGAAGCTGCGCACTTCGGGGCGGAACAGGTGCACCACCACGTCGCCTGCGTCGATCACCACCCAGTCTGCCGCAGGCAGACCTTCGAGCCGGATCGGGCCATACCCGTCCTGCTTGATCTTTTCGGCGAGCTTCTGGGCGATCGAGGCGACCTGCCGGGTCGAGCGGCCAGAGGCGACCACCATGTGGTCTGCCATGCTCGATTTGCCTTCCAGATCGATGGTGACGATATCCTGCGCCTGATCGTCGTCGAGCTGCTGCATCACGAGGGCGTGCAGCGCGTCCGAGCGGTCCTCAGTCATGGGCGTGGCCTTCTTGGCAATGGACGAAATGGTCGCTTGCGCATGTGTCATGGGCGAGGTCGATACTCCTGTCATTCCAGTAAGGTGGGAATGGCCGGGAGCATTTGCGAGTCATGCGCTGCCCGGCTCCGTCTCGGCGCCACTACTGGGAATGGGCCGGTGGGTTACCTGATCGCGGAGAGGAGCGTCGCCGTAGCGCGAAGCCCAGTCGGGCGTGCCAGCGCGAATCGCGGTGGCAGACCGGGCATCGGGATCAAAACGCAAGGTCACCAGGATCGGCGCGCTCCATGTGCCCCTCTTCCTGAACTGCGCCGCATCCAGAGAAAAGCGCCGCAGCATGGCCGCCGCGGGGCTTGCGACGGTCGCCATCTCATACCCCGGTCTCGCGATCACCGCAATCGGCAGCGCATTGGCAATACGCCGCCAGGCCTTCCACTTGTGGAATGTAACCAGATTGTCAGATCCCATCAGCCACACGAAATCGCGCTTGGGATAGCGCCGTTGCAGCGCCGCAATCGTATCGACCGTGTAGCGGGTACCCAGCTCGCGCTCGATCGCAGTGACCCGGATCGGCGCGCGGCGGGCCTGGTCCACTGCCGACGCATAGCGGGCGGGCAGCGGCGCCATTCCCTCCTTTGGTTTCAGCGGATTTCCGGGAGAAACGAGCCACCAGACCTCATCCAGCCCCAGCGCTTCAAGCGCGAACAGCGAAACCCGGCGGTGCCCGCCATGGGCGGGGTTGAAGCTGCCACCCAGCAACCCGACGCGAGGTCCGCGCCTAGGGGCAGTTGCGTAGGTTTGACTTTGGGCGTTAACCATAAAAGCGGAATGCGACTCGGCCAAGCTGCGTGAAACCCTCGTAAATCCAGTCAGTTCCCGAATATCGTCGTGACCTTACGAATTTTCCACAGTTCACCGCTTTAACCCTTCGACTCGTCTGAACGGCCGCTGACTCGATTCGACCGCTCCCCCTCCGCTTGATAGCCCCCGACTCGGAAACCGGAATTAACGGTTAGGGGTTGCATTGGGACATAACACGGAACAGCGCGTGACGTGGGCGCAGCGCATGGAACTCTGGTTCCCTGAGCGCGAGTTTTTCATGCGTTCGCACGGGCAGGTGCGCTTCATCAAGATCAGCTCGCGCCTGCAGAAGGGCACGGTGGCGCTAGCCATTATCGTGGCTTTGGCAGTTGTCTCGAGCATGGGCGTGATGAGCTTCCTGCAGTGGCGCTCCAGCGTGGAGCGGGTTTCCCTGCTTGAGCGTGAAGCCGATGTCGCGACGTCCGAGGAACGGCTGAATGCCTATCGCGACAATATGGGCGCGGTGACCAAGGACCTGCAGAAGCGGCAGGAATTCCTCGAAGAGATGGTCAAGGTCGTTCCCGCGGACACGATCCAGGAAAGCACCGTCACCGACAGTTCGCATGAAACCGAGGATATGGTCGAAAAGGTTTCCGCAGCGATTCCCGAGGCGGCCGAGCTCGCCCGGATCGAAGCGCGGCAGCTGGCCTTCGTGGAAGGGCTGACCCGTTATGCCGACCAACGCTCCAACCAGGCGGTGTGGGCGCTGCGCAAGCTGGGCCTCAACCCCAAGGAAATCCTCGCGAGTGCGGAGCGTGAAGCAAGGGGCGGCCCCTTCGAAAGCTTTTTCGCCGATGACAGTGCGATTGACCCACGGTTCGAGCGGCTCGGCCTGAGCCTTTCGCGCATGGCGACGCTTGAGGACGTGCTGAACGGCGTTCCCCAATTCCAGCCGACCGATACCCCGGCGGCCAATTCGTCCTACGGCTACCGCAGGGACCCCTTCACCGGTCGCGCTGCGATGCATCGCGGGCTCGACTTCAAGGGCCCGCTGGGCGCCCCGATTTATGCCACAGCGCGGGGAACCGTGACATTCGTGGGTCGGAAAGGCGGCTATGGTAACGTGGTCGAAATCAGCCACGGGCAGGGCCTGTTAACCCGCTACGCCCACATGTCGCGTTTTGAGGCGAAGGTCGGAGACCGGGTTGAAGCGGGCGAAATTATCGGTGCAATCGGCAGCACGGGTCGATCGACCGGCCCGCACTTGCATTTCGAGGTTCGAGTGAACGGCACAGCAGTCAATCCGCGCACATTCTTGGAGTTAGCCCCCGATGTTCTCAAAAAAGCCCGCCGAAACCCCGGCCCCCAGCCCACCCGCACGGCCCGCAACGCCGAAGGCCGCGCCGGTGTCTAAGAACAGTTCATCCTCGGGCAGTTTCTCCGTACTTGGCGCGGATGTCTCCATCACCGGCAACATCACGGCCAAGACCGAGTTGCACATCGACGGCACCGTCGAAGGCGACATTGATTGCGCTTCGCTCGTCCAGGGCGACGGCAGCCAGATCACTGGCGAAGTGAAGGCCGAAAGCGCACGCCTCGCCGGCCGCGTCGACGGTGCGATCCATGCCCGCGAACTGGTCATCCTGCGCAGCGCCACGATAAATGGCGATGTGCATTACGAAGCGCTGACCGTGGAACAGGGCGCCGCCGTGCAGGGCCGCTTCGCTCCGCGTGAGGCAGGCGCGCCCGCCAAATCGAGCAGCAGTTCGACCTCGCAGGCCTCCTCCTCCTCCGATTCGACCTCCACGTCGACTTCGTCGAGCGCGTCCGATCTCGGCATTGCGCCGATGTCGGCCGGGAATGATGCTGCGAGCGAACGCGAGAGCGCGAACGCAAGCGCCAGCAGCTCAAACTACTACTGATCCTCGGACGGGAGGACTTTAGGGGCGCGTCGCAGGCTAGCGGCGCGCCCCTTCATTTGTCCGGCGTGCGCAGGAGGCGGTTCTAGCCCAGCACTTCCTGCCGCAGGGCCTTGCGGTCGAGCTTGCCCACCATCGTCACGGGCAATTCCTTGCGGATGACGACCTCGTCGACGCGCTCGTGCTTGCCGACCCGGGCATTCAGCCAGTCGCGCAAAGCCGCAGCGCTCGGTGCCTTGGCGTCCGGGTCGAGCGTCGCGTAGGCGCGCGGTACCTCGCCCTTGTAGTCGTCGGGCACCCCGATCACGAGGACGTCGCGGATGGCGGGGTTTTCCCGCAGCACATCCTCGACCTGGCTGGGGAACACCTTGAAGCCGCCCACCGCGATCATGTCCTTGATGCGGTCCACGATCTCGACGAAGCCATCCTCGCCGATCGTCGCGACATCGCCGGTGCGTAGCCACTTGCGTCCATGGTGCTCGATGAAGACCTTCGCGTCTGCGTCGGGCAGGTTCCAGTAACCCTGCATGATCTGCGGCCCGTGGATCGCGAGTTCGCCCGGCTCCCCTTCCGCTGCGAGTTTGGAAGCGTTTTCCTTGTCGAGCAGCAGCAGGCGTGTCTGCGGCACGACCTGCCCGATGCTGCCCGGCTTGCGCTCGGCAAGGTAGGGGTTGGTCGAGACCACGCCCGAACTTTCGGTCAGGCCATAGCCTTCCACCAGCCGCACGCCGGAGACCTTCTCCCATTTCTCGCGCAGAGGATCGGCCAGCGGCGCGCCACCGGAAATGCAGATCTTGAGATGCGAAAAATCCGCGCTGGCGACCTTGGGATGATCGAGCAGCGCCTGGAACATGGTCGGCACACCGGGGAACCCGGTGCAGCGTGCCCGCTTGAGCGTCGCCAGCACGTCGCCTGCATCGAATCGGGGGACCATCGCGATGGTCGCTCCGCGCACGATGCTGCGGTTGAGCACGCAGGTATTGGCGAAGACATGGAACAGCGGCAGCGCGCCCATGATGATATCGGGATCGCTGCGGTCGAATGGGTCGATCGCATTCACCTGCTGCGCGTTGGCGGCAAGGTTCGCATGGCTGAGCATCGCACCCTTGGGCCGCCCGGTCGTGCCGCCCGTATATTGCAGCAGCGCAATCTCCTCGGGTGCGATATCGAGCCGCCGCGGCTCCGCGCGCGGCAACATGTCGCTCCATGCGACCACCGATTCGCCATAGGCAGGGCTGGCGATGGCGCTGCGTTTGAACAGTTTGAGGCCAAGGCTCTTCAATGCAGGCAGCATCGCAGCGAGCTCGCCGACGACCAGCGTCTGGAGCGAGGATTTCTCGAGCACCTCGGCGGCCGTGTCGAACAGGGCCTTCGCGTCGACCGTTACCAGCAGCCGCGTGCCCGAATCCTCGACCTGGTGAGACAGTTCATCGACCGAATAGAGCGGCGAGAAATTGACCACGGTCGCCCCGGCCATCATCGCGCCGTAATAGGCCGAGAGATAGATCGGTACATTGGGCAGGAACAGGCCGACCCGGTCCCCGCGCCCGATCCCGGCCTCCTGCAATCCAGCCGCAAACCGCCGCGCCTCGGCATGCATCGCCTGATAGCTGAGCTTGCGACCCATGAATTCGATCAGTGTGCGATCGGGATGCGCGTCCACCGCCCGGCCGAACAGCGCGGGCATGGTGGTCGTCTCGATTTCGGCGTCCCACCCGCGCGGGTGGCGATACGGCAGCTTGCTTACATCCATGTAAGCATGATGCAGGGGGAGCGCCCGCCTCGCAAGCATTTGCTTGGAAGCGGGCTGAAAATTCTAGTCCTGGCTGTCGGGCGCGCTGTCCGTTTCCACGCCAAGATCGGCCGAGGCTTCGGCCAGCTGCTCTTCTTCGCTGGCGCGCTTCGATTCGAGCCAAGCGGCCGCTTCGGCTTCCTGCGCGGCTTCGGCAGCGGCCTTTTCACTCTCGTCGCGCTCGCGCCGCAGTTCCTCGATCAGCTTGGCCTTGTCGCTTGCTTCGACTGCCGGATCGGCAGATGCGTTCTCGAGGCCCGCCTTCTTCGCGGCCGCCTTGACCACGGCGTCGAGCTCGCGCTGCGAACACAGGCCCAGGGTCACCGGATCCTTGGGCTGGATGTTCTGGATGTTCCAGTGGCTGCGTTCGCGCACCGCGCCGATCGTGTTGCGCGTCGTGCCAATCAGCTTGGAAATCTGCGCATCGGAGACCTCGGGGTGGTTGCGCAGGATCCACGCGATACCATCGGGCTTGTCCTGACGCTTGGACACCGGCGTGTAGCGCGGGCCCTTGGTCCGGGTGACTTCCGCCGGCGCCTTCTGCATGACGAGGCGATAGGTGCTGTCGGCCTGACCCTTTTCGATTTCCGCCTGCGTCAGCTCGCCGGCATAGACCGGATCGCGCCCGGTATATTTGGAGCCCGCCAGATCGTCCGCCATCGCCTGCACTTCGAGGATGTGCAGCCCGCAGAACTCGGCAATCTGCTCGAAGCTGAGCCCGGTATTGTCGACCAGCCAGGTGGCGGTCGCGTGGGGCATCAGCGGGGTGGGTTGGTCGGCCATGATCGGTATTCCTGAAAACGTTCGCCCTCGCAGTGCGCTGGGCCGGAAAATGAAAGGGCCGCCCCGTACAGGAGCGGCCGCTTGGCATGCATTGTAGGCGCGGCGAGGCGTCAGGGCAAGGGAGAGTGACGGCGCCTCAGGGAGTCAGCGTCTCGCCGTCGAACTCCTCCAGCCCGGCGAGGAACTGCAGGGTCGCCGCATGCCAGCTGAACTGTGCGCCGAACCGGGCGCAGGCCTGCCTGTCTCTCGTCAGTGCCTGCGCGATCGCGGTGTCGAGATCGTCATCCATCGCGCCCGCTTCCTCGGTCAGGATGTCGCGCGGGCCGGGCACGGGATAGGCCGCCACCGGGGTGCCGCAGGCCAGCGCCTCGATCATGACGAGACCGAACGTGTCGGTCTTGCTCGGGAAGACGAACACATCGGCATCGGCGTAGCAGCGGGCGAGATCGTCTCCGCCACGCTTGCCGAGGAACACGGCATCGGGATAGCGCGCCTTCAGTTCGGAAAGCGCAGGCCCGTCGCCCACGATCACTTTCGTGCCGGGCCGGTCGGTCTTGAGGAAAGCCTCGATATTCTTCTCGACCGCGACGCGACCGACATAGAGCTGGATCGGGCGCTCCAGCCCTTCATAATCGGGGCAGGAACCGACATCGGCACGGAACACCTTCAGGTCCACGCCGCGGCCCCAGTGGTGCAGCCTTGTCAGCCCCTGCTCGCGCAGTTCCTCACGAATGCTCTCGGTCGCCACCATCACGCGCTGCGCGGGGCGGTGGAACCAGCGGATATAGGGCCAGAACGCGTCGGGCGGCAGGTAGGTGCGGCGCGAGACGTAATCCGGGAACTGCGTGTGATAGGCAGTCGTGAAAGGCACGTCCTTCGACAGGCAGTATCGCCGTGCCGACAAGCCCAGCGGGCCTTCGGTAGCGATATGCACCGCATCGGGTTGTAGCCTGGCCAGCTTGCGACCGACCGATCCTGGCATGGTCAGCGCGAGCCGGATTTCCGGATAGGTCGGACAGGGGACGGAAGGATACTGGTCGGGCGTGATCACATCGACCCGGTGGCCGCTGTCGCGCAGGATATCGCAGGTGGTGGTCAACGTGCGGACCACGCCGTTCATCTGCGGATGCCACGCATCGCTGACGATCGCGATCGATTTGGGTGGCGCACCGACCAAGTCAGCCACCCCGCCGAGTTCTTGCAGCAGCATCAGGCGACCGCGCGCGCGTCGCTTTCGTCACGCGCGGGCTCTTCCGCGTGGTCGGTGCGCTTCGCGATCTCGTCGGGCCAGTGGAGGATTTCCATGCGCCCGTCGAAATGCTCGACCAGCGCATTGCACCCTTCGACCCAGTCGCCATCGTTCCAGTATTCGATATCGCGCCCGTCATGCTGGAAGATGCGGTGTTCGGCGGTGTGGATATGGCCGCATACGACCCCGTCGACACCGCGCTCACCAGCGGCCCGGGCGACAATTTCCTCATATTTCGAGATGAACTCGACCGCATTCTTCACCTTGTGCTTGGCCGCTTTCGACAGCGACCAATAGGGCATCCCCAACGCCTTGCGGGCCTTGTTGACCCACTCGTTCAGCGACATCATCAGGTGATAGGCGGTGTCGCCGACGAATGCGAGCCACCTGTGCGTAAGCATCACGGTGTCGAACTCGTCGCCATGCAGCACCATCAAGCGCCGCCCGTCGGCCGTGTCGTGAAAAGCGGCGCGGCGGATTTCGACATCGCCGAAATTCATGCCGCAAAACGGGCGCACCACTTCGTCATGGTTGCCGGGGATATAGACGATCCGGGTGCCGCGCTTCGCGCGCTTCAGGATCCGCCACACGATGTCGTTGTGCGAGGCGGGCCAGTAGAACTTCTTCTTCAGCCGCCAGCCGTCGATGATGTCGCCGACAAGGTACATCGTTTCGCTGTCGGTGCTGTCGAGGAAGTCGATCAGCATTTCCGCATTGCAGCCCTTGGTGCCCAGGTGGACATCGCTGATCCAGATCGTGCGGTAGCGGCGACGCTTGCCCTCCTCCGGCTCAGGCACGGAGGGCTCTACCGGCGGGAAGGTGGCGACATTGTCCAGGCCGGCCCCCAGCTTCGCGAGATTGGCAGGAAGGTCCGGCGATAAGTTCTGGTCGAGCATAGCGAGTGGCAGCCCTTGTTGCCTCGTCCAAGCATGCGCGAAGAAAATGTGCTTTCCCGCGACATATTCGGGGGCTGCTAGACCGCCAATGTTACAAGCGACTCACAATACCGTGACAATACCGTGTCTTTCCACAGTGTTGAGCACGCCATGCTTGCTGTTCAGCTTACAGATCTTCGTCGACCGCCAGCATGATCTTGCCAATGTGATCGCCCGCTTCCATCCGGGCATGGGCCTCGCCCGCATCGCCCAGCGCGAAGATCCGGTCCATCACCGGGCGGATGCTGCCGTCCTCCACCAACGGCCACGCCTCGCGGTAAATCTCGTCGCGTAGCGCGGTCTTGAACGCGTCCGAGCGGGGCCGCAGCGTGGAACCGGTCAGTACCAGCCGTTTCGAGATGACCAGCGCCATGTTGATGTCCGCCTTCATCCCTCCGAGCACGGCGATAGTCACGTGCCGCCCATCGGGTTTGAGGCACTTGAGATTGCGCGCGACATAATCGCCCGACACCATGTCCAGCACCAGATCGACGCCTTTGCCGCCGGTAATCAGGCCCACGGCTTCGACGAAATCGGTCGTCTTGTAATCGATCGCGTGGTCCGCCCCGATGCGGCGGGCGGCATCGCACTTTTCCTCGCTGCCGGCGGTGATGATCACGGTCATGCCGAAGGCCTTGCCCAGCATGATCGCCATCGTGCCGATCCCGGACGTCCCGCCGTGAACCAGCAGCGTCTCGCCATCGCGCGCCATCCCGCGCTGGAAAACGTTGTGCCACACGGTGAACAGCGTTTCGGGGAGCGCCGCTGCCTCGGCCATCGTGAGCGCGTCGGGCACGGGCAGGACATGCCCCTCAGGAACGACGCAATACTCGGCGTAGGCCCCGCCTGGCGTCAGCGCGCAGACATGCTCGCCCAGCCGGGCTGCATCCACGCCTTCGCCCACCGCCACGATCTCTCCCGAAGCTTCCAGCCCGAGGATCGGCGAAGCGCCCGGGGGCGGCGGATAGAGCCCGGCGCGCTGAATGCAGTCGGGGCGGTTGACCCCGGCATAGGCGACCTTGAGGAGGACTTCGCCCTCGCCCGGTTGCGGCACAGCCACGTTATCGCGCAAGGAAAGCACGTCGGCACCGCCGGGCTGGTCGAATCCGATGGCCCGCATGGTCTTGGGCACGGCTGGCATTCCAAATCCCCCCTCGCTGCGACCGCGAAATGCGCACCTAGCTGCGCGGCGCATTGACAGCAAGCGGTGCGCGGGGAAGAGTGGCGACCTGATGGAAGAGCGCGCGTAATGGAAGAACCCGAGGGCCCTCGCCAGACCGGCGATGCAGCCAGCCTGCTGGCCGCCGAGGACCTTTCGCGCCTGTCCCAATTCGAGCTCGACGAGCGCATCCGGCTCCTCCAGCTCGAAATCGCGCGGGTCGAACAACACCGCTCGCGATATTCGCAGCAACGCAGCGCTGCCGAAGCGCTGTTCGCCAAGAAAAGCGAGCAATGAATCGGGGGCGCCCTTCACATGAAGGGGCCGCCCAACCATATTCGATGCATGTCGTTCACCGCGCGCTAACCCTTTTGCGCAATCTTTCGGTGACATTGTGCAGCCCGATTTCCCGCTGCCCCAACCTGCAGGATACTTATGCCTAGTTTCGCGCAGAATCTCGAAAAGACCCTCCACGCCGCACTCGACGGTGCGCGCGAGCGCCGCCACGAATATGCGACGCTCGAACACCTGCTGCTCGCGCTGATCGGCGACGACGATGCCGCCGAAGTGATGGGCGCATGCGGGGTGGACCTTGGCGAGCTGGCCGATGTGGTGCGCACCTACCTCGACCAGGAATACCAGTCATTGAAGGCGGACGAGGCCGGAGAACCGCAGCCGACCGCCGGCTTCCAGCGCGTGGTCCAGCGCGCGATCCTGCACGTCCAGTCTTCCGGCAAGGATACGGTGACCGGCGCCAATGTGCTGGTCGCGCTGTTTTCCGAACGCGATTCCTACGCGGTCTACTTCCTGCAGCAGCAGGACATGAGCCGGCTCGATGCGGTCAGCTTCATCAGCCACGGCATCGGCAAGGGCGGGCAGGCGGTCGAGCCGCGTTCCCCGCGCGGCAGCGAAGACGACGCGGTCGAGGAAAAGGAAGAGAGCAAGAACAAGAAGGAAACCGCGCTCGACCAGTTCACCGTCAACCTCAACGCCAAGGCAGACAGCGGCAAGATCGACCCGCTGATCGGGCGTGGCCCCGAAGTGGACCGCACGGTCCAGATCCTGTGCCGCCGGTCCAAGAACAATCCGCTCTATGTCGGCGATCCCGGCGTCGGGAAGACCGCGATTGCGGAAGGCCTCGCGCGCAAGATCATCGAAGGCGACGTGCCCGAAGTGCTGAGCGAAGCGGTGATCTACTCGCTCGACATGGGCGCTCTGCTGGCCGGTACGCGCTATCGCGGCGACTTCGAGGAGCGGCTCAAACAGGTCGTTTCCGAACTCGAAAAAATGCCGCACGCGATTTTGGTCATCGACGAGATCCACACGGTGATCGGCGCGGGCGCGACCAGCGGCGGGGCGATGGATGCGTCCAACCTGCTCAAGCCCGCGCTTTCGGGCGGCACGATCCGCTGCATCGGTTCGACCACCTACAAGGAATTCCGCAACCACTTCGAGAAGGATCGCGCGCTGCTGCGCCGGTTCCAGAAGATCGACGTGAACGAGCCGACGATCGAGGATACGGTCAAGATCCTGAAGGGCCTCAAGTCCGCGTTCGAGCAGCACCACAAGGTGACCTACACCGCCGATGCTCTGAAAACCGCGGTCGAGCTGAGCGCGCGCTACATCAACGACCGCAAGCTGCCCGACAAGGCGATCGACGTGGTGGACGAGGTCGGCGCGATGCAGATGCTGGTGCCGCCCAGCCGCCGCAAGAAGAAGATCACCGCGCGCGAGATCGAAGCGGTGATCGCGACGATGGCGCGCATCCCGCCCAAGTCTGTGAGCAAGGACGACAAGGCTGCGCTCGAAAATCTCGAACGCGACCTGAAGCAGGTTGTCTTCGGGCAGGACCCGGCGGTTAAAAAGCTCTCCACCGCCATGAAGCTCAGCCGAGCAGGCCTGCGGGATCCGGACAAGCCCATCGGCAGCTTCCTGTTCTCCGGCCCGACCGGCGTCGGCAAGACCGAAGTCGCCCGCCAGCTCGCCTCCATCATGGGGATTGAGCTCAAGCGCTTCGACATGTCGGAGTATATGGAACGCCACAGCGTTTCGCGGCTGATCGGCGCGCCTCCGGGCTATGTCGGCTACGACCAGGGCGGGCTGCTGACCGATGCGGTCGACCAGAACCCGCATTGCGTGCTGCTGCTCGACGAGATCGAGAAGGCGCACCCGGACCTGTTCAACATCCTGCTGCAGGTGATGGATAACGGGCGCCTGACCGACCATCACGGCAAGACGGTCGATTTCCGCAACGTGGTTCTCATCATGACCACGAACGCAGGCGCGGCGGACATGGCGCGCGCGGGCATCGGCTTTGGCGATGTCAGCCGCGAGGATGCGAGCGAGGAGGCGGTGAAGCAGATGTTCACGCCGGAATTTCGCAACCGCCTCGATGCGATCGTGCCGTTCGGTTACCTCGGCAAGGACACCATCGCCCGCGTGGTCGACAAGTTCATCATCCAGCTCGAACTCCAGCTGGCCGAACAGAATGTCGATATCCAGTTCGACGACGCGGCCAAGAAGTGGCTCGGCGACAAGGGCTACGACCGGCTCTACGGCGCGCGCCCGATGGGCCGCCTGATCCAGGAGAAGATCAAGCAGCCGCTGGCCGAGGAACTGCTGTTTGGCAAGCTGGCCGATGGTGGCGAAGTCAA
>NZ_CAXQBM010000036.1:0-7671 GCF_964222115.1 Alteriqipengyuania sp. | reverse complement strand
CGGGAGCGATCAGCTTGCGCAGTCGTGAAACGGCAGTTTCGCCCATGGCCTCACATCCTAGTTGCCGCATTCCTTACGGCCGGTGAACGCGCATTGCTGCGTATTCGATCCCTATTCTTAAGCAATTGCGGGCCACGGCGCCAGCTTTTCCACAGCGGGTCGCCGCGCTTGTCACATACCTGTTGCAAGACGCACACAGCACGGCGCCGGGTTCATCATGCGTACAGCCGGGAGGCGCTGCTATGCCGATCAAGGCAGGCACGCCCTTGCTGCGACCCCTTCGCGGCGATAGAGGCTCTTCTTGCGCGGTCTGCCGACCGGTTCCTTCGCATTCTTTACTTGGAAAGCCTGCCACGATGATCAAGCGCCGCCTCCAGATTGTTTCCGCCAGCCTGCTGGGCACCTGCGTTGCACTTTCCGCATGCGCCAGCGGCAATGACTTGCCCGATCCCGATGTTGCAGCCAGCCAGGTGACGACGATCGGCGTGAATTCGTATCTTTGGCGCGCCAGCCTGGAGGCTGTCAGCTTCGCTCCGCTGTTGCAGGCAGACAGCGCCGGCGGTGTGATCGTGACCGACTGGTATGCCAACCCGGAAAACCCGGGCGAGCGCGTGAAGCTTACGGTTTCGATCCTCGATCAGGATCTGCGCGCCGACGCGCTGCGGGTCGCTGCCAGCCGCCAAGTCAACCAAGGTGGCAACTGGGTCGATGCGCCGGTGCAGGCGGCGACCGTGCAGAAGCTGGAAGACATTATCCTGACCAAGGCCCGCGCGCTGCGGCGCCAGGCCATTGCAAGCTAACCCGAAACGCAAAAAGACCCGATCATGAGTGATACCCGCTTCGACCCGTCGAGTGCCGACGGGCGCTGGCAGAAGGCATGGGACGAGGCCGAATGCTTCCGGGCGGATAGCGGGAGCGAGAAGCCCAAGAGCTACGTGCTCGAGATGTTCCCCTATCCTTCGGGGCGCATCCATATCGGGCACGTGCGCAACTATACGATGGGCGACGTGCTGGCGCGCTACAAGAAGATGCGCGGCCACGAAGTCCTGCACCCGATGGGGTGGGATGCATTCGGCATGCCCGCCGAGAACGCCGCGATGGAAAAGGGCGTCCATCCGGGCAAGTGGACCCGCGAAAACATCGAATCGATGAAGGCGCAGCTCAAGCGCCTCGGTTTCGCGCTCGACTGGAGCCGGGAGCTGGCGACCTGCGAGCCGGACTATTACGGCCACGAGCAGGCACTGTTTATCGACCTGTACGAAGCGGGCCTGGTCTATCGCAAGGAAAGCGAGGTCAACTGGGACCCCGTCGACATGACCGTGCTCGCCAACGAGCAGGTGATCGACGGCAAGGGCTGGCGCAGCGGCGCCGAGGTCGAGAAGCGCAAGCTGAACCAGTGGTTCCTGAAAATCACCGACTTCGCACCCGAACTGCTCGAAGGGCTGGAATCGCTCGACAAATGGCCCGAAAAGGTCCGGCTGATGCAGGAAAACTGGATCGGCAAGAGCCGCGGCCTGCAGTTCGCCTTCGACATCTCGAATGGCGAGAAGCTGGAAGTTTACTCGACCCGCCCGGATACGATTTACGGCGCCAGTTTCGTGGCAGTCGCCGCCGATCATCCCATTGCGCAGGCGCTGGCGAGCGAAGACGCCGAAGCGGCCGCATTCATCGAGAAATGCAAGCGCGGCGGGACGACGGCTGCCGATCTCGAAACCGCGGAAAAGCTGGGCTATCGCACGCAATTGACTGCGCAGCATCCTCTGATCGAGGATTGCGAATTGCCGCTCTTCATCGCCAATTTCGTGCTGATGGACTACGGCACCGGCGCGGTGATGGGCGTGCCGGGACACGACCAGCGCGATTTCGAATTCGCCAAGAAATACCACCTGCGCATCCAGCGCGTGGTCGGGACCAGTACCGCCGATGCGGACCGTCCCCTGGGGGCCGGCGCCGAACCGGGCGAAGGCGTGCTGGTCAATTCGGGGCCGCTCGACGGGATGGATGTCGACACTGCCAAGCGCGAAGTGATCGGCCGGGCCGAGAAAGAAGGCTGGGGCGAGGGCAAGACGGTGTGGCGCCTGCGCGACTGGGGTGTTTCCCGCCAGCGCTACTGGGGCACACCGATTCCCTTCGTGCATTGCGAGAAATGCGGGGTTGTGCCGGTCGCCAAGTCCGATCTGCCCGTGACCTTGCCTGACGATGTCGACTTCCAGACGCCCGGCAATCCGCTGGTTCGCCATCCGACGTGGAAGCACACCCAATGCCCCAAATGCGGCGGCGAGGCTGTGCGCGAGACCGACACACTCGACACCTTCGTCGATTCCTCGTGGTATTTCCTCCGCTTCGCCAGCCAGCCCGGTGATCGCCCGTTCGACCCCGAAGAGGTCGCCAAGTGGCTGCCGGTCGAACAATATATCGGCGGGATCGAGCATGCGATCCTGCACCTGCTCTATGCGCGTTTCTGGACCCGTGCGCTCGCTCGGCTCGGCCAGATCGATTTCACCGAACCCTTCGCCAGCCTTTTCACACAAGGCATGGTGACGCACGAAACCTACTATCGGCGCGAGCCGGAGACCGGACGTGTAGTCTATTTCGCACCCGACGAGATCGAGCGTAACGGCCAAGGCGCGATCCTGAAAGACGATGGCTTCCCGATCAGCATCGGGCGGGTGGTCAAGATGTCGAAGTCCAAGCGCAACGTTGTCGATCCCGACACGATCATCGCGCAATATGGCGCGGACGCCGTGCGCTGGTTCATGCTGTCCGACAGCCCGCCGGAACGTGACCTGCCGTGGTCCGAATCGGGGATCGAAGGCTGTGCGCGCTTTGTCCAGCGCGTGTGGCGCCTGGTGGGCGAGCATGATCCGCAGGCTACTGGCGAAGATGCGGAGCTTGCTCGCAAGACCGCGCGGACCGTGCATGACGTGGGCGAGACGATCGAGGCGCTGCATTTCAACAAGGCGGTCGCGAAGCTTTACGAACTGGTCGGTGCAATCGAGAAGGCCGATGCGTCGGCGGATCGGACGAACGCCATCGAGACGGTCTTCATGCTGGTCGCGCCGATGATGCCGCACCTCGCCGAAGAGGCCTGGGCCGCCATTGGCAACACATCGCTGGTCGCCGCAGCTGCGTGGCCGGAGGTCGACGAGGCGCTGTTGCAGGACGAATCGGTAACCATCGCCGTCCAGCACAAGGGCAAGCTGCGCGACACGCTGACCGCGCCCAAGGGTGCATCGAAAGAAGTGCTCGAGGAAATGGCGCTGGCGAGCGAGAAGGTTCAGCGCTCGCTCGACGGGGCCGAAATCCGCAAGGTCATTGTGGTGCCGGACAGGCTGGTCAATATCGTTACCTGATGCGATTCGTTCTGCTCTTCATCGCGGCGTGCGCGCTGTCGGCCTGCGGGTTGCAGCCGATCTATGCGGGCGCGAGCGGAAAGGGCGCGGTTGCAGACCTTTCGGCGGTCGATATCGCACCCATCGAAGGGCGGGATGGCTGGCTGGTGGCGACGGCGCTGGAAGATCGCGTGTCCCTGCGCGAAACCGATGCACCGCCGCGCTACCGGCTCGATGTGCAGCTCGACGACCAGCTCGAAAGCCTCGGCCTGCTGAGCGACGAGCGCGTGACGCGCGAACGGCGCATCCTGCGGGCCCGCTACCAGCTGGTCGATATTGCCAGCGGCGCCATCCTGCTCGACGCAACGGCTGGCTCCGACGCGGGTATCGATGTCGTGTCGAGCGATTATGCGACCATTGCTGCCGAACGTGCTGCGATCGAACGGCTGGCAGAAGTGGTCGCGGACCAGATCGTGACCCGCGTTTCGGTCACGCTGCGCCAACGCAACTGATCGCATGGCCAGGAGCCAATCGTTCAAGGCAACCCAGAATACCTTCGGGCGGATGGCGTCGCAGAGCGCACGCGAATGCCGCACGTTCTTCTTCTGTGGGCCCGATGAAAGCGCGGCATCGGCTGCGGCAGCGACCATCGTCAGTCAGCTTCCCGATGCAGGTGAGCGGGTCGAGATACCCGGTTCGGACCTGCGCCGCGACCCCGTGCGGCTGGCTGATGAGGCGCGATCCTCCTCGCTGTTCGGCGATGCGCGCCACATTCTCGTGCGGGCGACCGGCGAAGAGGCGCACGACGCGCTGAAACTGCATTTCGAAGCGGATGGCGACGCGTGCCCTGTGCTGGTGGTCGCGACCAGCGCCACGGACAAATCGCGCACTGCAAAGCTTGTCGCGGGCGCCAATGGCACGCTGGTGGCGATGTTCTATCCGCCCAATCTTGCCGACATGGCGAATACGGTCCGCGATCTTGCCGACCGGCACGGCATGCGGCTGGGCGGCGACCTCGCGCAGCGGATAGCGCGTGCTTCCGGCCTCGACCGGCGGCTGGCGGAAGCGGAGGTCGACAAGCTAGCGCTTTATCTGGACGCTGCGCCCGATGCGCCCAAAACAGCCGATCTGGCCGCGTGGGATGCCATCGGCGCGTCGAGCGAGGAAGACGGCTTCATGCCGCTCGTCAATGCAGCGCTCGGCGGGCATGCGAAACGCCTGCCGAACGAACTCGCGCGTCTGCACACGCTCTCGCTCAATCCGGTTGGCGTGGCCCTTGCGTTCGAGCGGCGTGCTGCGCAACTCGCACAACTCTCGGCGCGGATGCGGCCGGGCGAGGATGTCGGCTCCTTCGTCGAGGCGCAGAAGCGCGCACGGCGGATCTTTTTCAAGGATGAACGCGACCTCTCCGAACAGCTGCGAATCTGGCGCGGCAAGCGGCTCGACCGGCTGGTTTCGCGGCTGACCGCTCTGCACCAAGCACTGCTTGCCAACAGCCAGCAGGCCGAGCTGCTGCTGAGTCAGGAAATCGCGTGGATCGCGCGGGTCGCTGCGCGTTAGTTTGAGGCGGCTGGTGCCGTACGCCTACAAATCAGTCACTGGGGACGGAGAAGGAGCCGGTAACGCGGCCATTCTGACCGCCACCGGCACCGTCGATGCTGGACAGGCCGGTGCGCAGATCGATCGTCAGTCGACCGCCGTTGAGCGTGTCCGATCCGCGACGCAGGCGTACATCGCCGGTCATGGTGATAACCCGCCGGTTGAAATCGTACACCGCTACGCTGCCCTGCGCGCGCTCGTTGCCGCGTGTCACGGTCACTCCGCCGGTTGCCGAAATGCGCTGGATGCTGAGCGAACCCGCGTCCGAATAGTCGACGATGGTCCGCGCCGATGTCATCCGCAGGTTGGCCTGGTCGATCTGGACATTGCCCGAAAGCACGACCCGGTTCTGGCGATCCTGCAGTTCGATGCGGTTGGCTGCGTAGTTCACCGGGGCGTTGGAATTGTGGCCGGCGATGGCCTGCGCATTGAGATGCAGCCCTGCAATCGTGCAGGCAGCCAAAGCGAACCCGGCCATGCCGGAACGCAGCGCGGTGCGCGCGAGGGTGCGGGTGGTCTGGCGGTGCGGCTGGCCGGTCATTGCATGCTCTCCAATGCGCCGGGCACCATGCGCAGCCGCGCATTCCCGTCAAGCGTAATCGTGCGGCTTTCCAGATCGACCTTCAGGCTGTCGGCCGAGAATGTGCCCGCCGGGACGGAGCCGGATACGCCCTCGCTCCCGACCAGCAGCTGATCGCGCAGGTCGACCGAAACACCGCGCGCGATCAAGCTATAGCCATCGGTTGCATTGAGCATCACAGGGCCGCGAACCGCGAGGAATTCGTCCTCGATCCGGTAGTCGCCGCCCTCTGCGGAAAGCTGCGCGGGCCCATCTTGCAGCAGGATGCGCGCGACGACTTCCTGCAGGCGCACGATGCCTTCCTCGCTAGATTGCTGAACCGCTTCCTCGGCCAGCAGCGAGAACGGGCGCCCCTGGTTGTCGGCACCGCGGTAGGTCGCATTGTCGATCCGCAGGCGCTCGTCGATCTGCTCCACCTTGTCGCGGTCTAGGATGAAGGACACTTCGCTACGCGGCGAAAACGGCGCAATCACGAGGAAGGCAACGATCGCTCCGGTCGCCATCGGCAGTCCAATGGCGAGCAGGCGGATCAGCCGGTCGTGGAAGCCACCCGGGGCCGCCTGGCGTTGCCGCCCACGCCGCTGGCGGCGCGCTTCCTTCGTTTCGTCCACCGGATCGTGATGCATAGCGGGTTCGGGCCTCGCGGCCTACTCGTGGCTGAAAATATCCGCGCCGGCCCAGCCTGCAAGGTCGAGCCGCGCGCGCGTGGGCAGGAAGTCGAAACAGGCCTGCGCAATTTCCATACGGTTTTCCCGCAGTAGCCGTTCCTCGAAAATGTCGCGCAGGCGGTGCAGGTAACGCACGTCGGACGCGGCATATTCGCGCTGCGCATCGGTGATGACCGGCGCCCCCCAGTCGGAGCTTTGCTGCTGCTTGGAAATCTCTTCGCCCAGCAGTTCGCTCACCAGCATTTTCAGCCCGTGCCGGTCGGTATAGGTACGGGTCAGCTTGCTCGCGATCTTGGTGCAGAACACGGGAGCGGCGGTAACGCCGAGGTAATGTTCGATCGCGGCCAGATCGAAGCGGGCGAAGTGGTACAGCTTCACGCGCGCCGGATCGGCCAGCACGGCCTTGAGGTTGGGCGCATCGAAACTGCTGTTCACACCGAAGCGCACCAGGTGCTCGTCGCCCTGGCCGTCGCTGATCTGGACCACGCACAGCCGGTCGCGCGCGGTGATGAGCCCCATGGTCTCCGTGTCGACGGCCACCGGCCCGTCCGCAAGCACGCCTGCAGGAAGGTCTTCTTCGTGAAAATGTACTGCCATTGGGATCCTTTGTTGTGCGGTGCCGGACCTCTCCCGATCCCCGCCCCTAGGCATATTGGGGAAAGAGGGGAAGGGTGTCTGGCAACGCGGCCTCGCGCATCATAGCGGTAGTGCAATGACGCAGGCACTTCCCGAAAGCTGGCGATCCGCGCTGGAGCCGGTGCTGGCGACGCCCGAAGCACGGCAGCTTGGCGGTTTCCTGCGTGCGCAGGCGGATGCAGGCAAGACGATCTACCCGCCTGAAGGCTGCCGCTTGCGCGCGCTCGAGCTAACGCCGCTCGACGAGGTGAAGGTCGTGATCCTGGGGCAGGACCCCTATCACGGGCCGGGGCAGGCCATGGGATTGAGCTTCTCGGTGCCCGAGGGCGTGCCGCATCCGCCTTCGCTGCGGAACATCTTCAAGGAATTGGTTCAGGATTGCGGGGTTACCTCTCCAACATCGGGCGACCTGACGCCCTGGGCGCAGCGCGGGGTTCTGCTGCTCAACAATTCGCTGACGGTCGAGGCAGGGCAGGCGGGCAGCCATGCGGGGCGCGGGTGGGGCGCGATCACCGATGCCTGCGTGGCGGCAGTTGTTGCACGCGAAGAACCGGCGGTATTCATCTTGTGGGGCAGTCATGCGCAGTCGAAGGCTCGGCGTGTGGCCGGGCTGGACGACCAATCGCGCCATTGCGTGATCCGCTCGCCGCATCCCAGCCCGCTCTCTGCGCATCGCGGATTTTTCGGTTCGAAGCCGTTCAGCCGGGCCAACGCGTTTCTGGAGAGGGCCGGACGAGAGCCTGTGGACTGGAATTTGTCCTAGTCAGACCCGCCCCGCCCCGCCCCGCCGCCCCACCCCGCCACCAACGGGACACCCCAGCCAAGGGGGCGGGGGGGGGGGGCGGGGCGGGTGGGG
>NZ_CAXQBM010000035.1:0-33439 GCF_964222115.1 Alteriqipengyuania sp. | reverse complement strand
GGTGGACGCGCTGGAACTTGCGCGGGTCCAGCCTGCGCTCCAAGTCCTTCATCGTCTCGCGCAGGATCAGCGAATTGTCGCCGGTCTAGATGCACATGTAATCGCCTGCCGCCTCGATATGTTCGATCGAATCGACCTCGACGCGGAAGATCTTGCCCCGGTCCTTCACGTTGAGCAGCTTTTCGAACCGGTCGCCGCCTTCGGAGGCGCCCTCTTGCAGTTCTTCTGCAGCTTCCGGTGCGACCTCGGAGAGGACGTTCATCAGCTTTTCCGCCTCGTCCGCACCACGCTTTTCGTTCAGGCGCTGGCGCACCCGCTCGATCACGTCGGCCAGCTTGTCCTCGTCGACCGGCTTCATCAGGTAATGCAGCGCATTGGCCTGGAAGGCGCGGATCGCATGCTCTTGGTAGGCGGTGACGAACACGAACAGCGGCGGTTCGATATCCATCACGCCCTGGACCACGCCGAAGCCATCGAAACCGGGCATCTGGATGTCGAGAAACACGAGATCGGGCCGCAAAGTCTTGATCTTGCGGATCGCTTCGCGCCCGTTCGAGCACGTATCGATAATCTCCACATCCTCATAGGGTTCGAGCCGCAATTGCAGGCCCTGGATCGCGAGCTTTTCGTCGTCGACGATGATGGTTTTTATGGTCATTTTCTCACTGTCCCATGGCGCGGGGGTACGCCGAATTCTCAACGGACGGGCTACCGTCCTGTTTCCCGGTTCCTGGACCGATTCCTGCACCGCCTTCCCGCAGCGAGGGATGGGTCGTCAATTCTGGCGGCGGCACGAGTGCGACGAGCTCTTCCTCACCCTCCCGCTCGAACGGAATTTCGATCACCACCGTGAAGCCGCCATCGACTGGCGAGCGGATTTCGAAGAGGTGGTCCGTCCCGTAGGCTTGCGCAAGCCGATCGCGGATATTGGCGAGGCCGACGCCGGTCGAATCGGGGCTCGCACTTGTGGGGAGCGAGGTGCGGGTCGCATCCACGGGATCCTTGAGGCCCGGCCCCGTATCCGAAACGACAAGCCGTAGCCGCGTGCCGGAGATCTGGGCGGAGAGCGATATTTTCGCCCCCTCTTCCAGCGGGGAGACCGCGTATTTGATCGCATTCTCGATCAGCGGCTGGAGCAGCAGCGAGGGCAGGATTCCTTCGGCAGCCTCTTCGGAAATGTCGAATTCGGTCTGGAGGCGTTCCTCGAACCGCATCCGCTCGATATCGAGGTAGAGTTTCAGGGTCTCGACCTCCTGCTCCACCGTCACCGTTCCGCCGGGCTGGGAAATCAGCGTATGGCGCAAAAAGCGGGAAAGGCGCGTGAGCATGGCGTTGGCGGGCACGGTTTCCTTGAGCAGCACCAGCGTGCTGATCGAATTGAGCGTGTTGAACAGGAAGTGCGGATTGAGCTGGTAGCGCAGCATCGCCAGCTGCGCGCTGGTCGCCTGCGCTTCCAGCCGTTCCAGCCGGTCGGCCTGCGCTTCCAGCTGGAGGAAATAGTTGATCGCGTAGTACAGCCCCGTCCAGCCGCCGAGCAGCGGCAGCTCGATCGGCAGGTACAGCAGGAACAGCTGGGTCAGCGTCGTCTCGCGGTCGCTGAAATAGAGGCCCGCCACCCATGCTTCGATCAGCACCTGCGTGCTCACCGCGGTGAACAGCGCAAGCGCGGTGAAGCCCCAGGTGACGATGGCCGGGCGCCCGATCAGGTTGCGATAGACCGCCGAGAGGACGAGGCTGAGCGAGAAGCCGGTCACGGTCGCGATGAAGACGATCATCAGGAACCCGAATTCCTGCCCGTTCACCACGCCCTGGATGCCGCGCAGCGCCATCGCGCCGACCCAGCCCGCGCCATGCAGGTACCAGAACGCACGGTTCTTGTTCGCGAAGAAAGGCGCGGGGCGGGTGGGCAGAACGGCCATCGATACCCCGCTTAGCGCAAACTCGCCCCAGCGCCCAAATTTTTGCGTGAACGGCGGCAATGCGGTATTCTCTTGCGACAAGGAGAGAGCGATGCGACCCGAAGATATGGCCCATGGCGCCCGTGAAAGGGCCCGCTTCCGTGAAATGAAGGAAGGGACGGCAGAAGACTGGGCGATCATCGGCGGGGAATACCGCGCCTTTGCAAAGGGGCTGGCGGACCGCGTGCTCGACCATCTCAAACTGCTCGACGGCGATTTCGGCGGATTTCCCGTCTGTCGGCTGGAGCACTCGCTACAGACCGCGACCCGTGCGCATCGCGACGGCCGGGACGAGCAATATGTCGTCATGGCTCTGCTGCACGACATCGGCGATACGCTGGGCAGCTACAACCACCCCGAAGTGGCCGCCGCGATCCTCAAGCCCTTCGTCAGCGAGGAACTGCACTGGATCTGCCAGAATCACGGCGCCTTCCAAGGCTAGTACTACGTCCACTTCCTGGGCATGGACAAGGATGCGCGCGAGCAATTCCGAGACCATCCGCACTACGAGGCATGCAAGCATTTCTGCGAGAAATACGATCAGGCGGCGTTCGACCCGGACTATGACAGCGAGCCATTATCGTTTTTCGAACCCATGGTGCGTCGCGTGATGGAACGGCCGCTGGCATCCGCCTATGCAAAGGCGCTCGACGAATAGGCTGCGCTGTCAGCGCCCGGCGACCCGAACCTTTCCGGGCAGCTTCTCCTTTACGAAGTGCTGCGACCAGTCGGTGCTCCCGAGCGTTTCCATTTCCGCTATTTCGGCTTCGATAAACTCGACCCGCTCGTCCCACCCGTCATGGCTGCGGGCGCGGAAAATCCATCCGCCATGCACCGGGCCCCACTTGCTGAAGAACTCGGCACCCGCGCGTGGATCGAATCCGGCATTGGCCAGCAGCCAGGGGCTGAGGCGATCCGCTTCGCGTTCGGTCAGGCGGACGGCCTTCTGCTTGCGACCGCCATTTGCGTCGAACCACGCGCGGTGACGCAGCAGGTTGTGCGACATTTCGTGCGCCAGCACCGCCGCGAGCAGGGGATCGGGATAATCGATGCCCACGAATCTGCTGCCGATCACCACCCGGTGCCCGTCCGCGACGGCGCGGCTGTCGTCCCCGATCTCGAACCGGCTGCGGCAGGCCGGTACGCCTTCGATGTCCAGCACTATCGGCCCGGTGCCGCGCAGTACGGTGATCGATAGCGATCCGGTCTCGTCGAGCAGCCGTTCGGTTTCGGCACGAATGGCTTCGATCCGGGTCCAGGGCTTGCCGTCTTCGAGAGCGAAATCGGCCACGTCGCTCGTGCCGATCGCGATTACCGTGTCGTCTATTCTCACGCCCGCACGTTCGGCGGGCCCGCCGGATACCAGCGCCTGAACCCCGACATCACTGCCGAGCCCCAAGATGCGCCGCAGGGTTTCGCCATCCTTGTAGAGCGCCATATCGTGCAGCAGCAGGCCTGCGGTGGATGTCGCATCCTGGCAGTAGCGCGCATTGCCGGTCTTCAGCCGGTAACCGAGCGTCAGGACCCTCGCATCCTGCGTGCGAAGCTCTGCGACCGCGGATGGCAGTTGCGGCGCTTGCCCGGCCGCTGCCGGAGCGCTCGCCACACCGATCGCGAAGAAGATTGCGAGTGCGATCCAGCGGATCACCGGTCGGCGCCTTCGCCCGCGATTGCTTCGGCCAGGGCGTCGACACCTTGCGCACCCTGCAGGATGCTTTCGCCCGCTATCCATGCAGGCGTGCCGGTGAAGCCCAGCTCTTCGGCCAGCAGGCCGTTACGCATCAGCTCCAGCGATATATCCTGCCCCTGCGCGTCGGCCTCGGCCTTTTCGATATCCAGCCCGGCGGCCTTCGCCGCGCGCTCTATCGCCGCCTCGTCACCCGGCTCCTGATCGAACATGGCGCGGTGAAACGCAGCGAACTTGCCCTGCTTGGCCGCAGCGAGCGCCATCCGGGCGGAGGCTTCGCTGCCCTCGAAAATCGGCCATTCCTTGATGACGACCCGCAGTTCGGGATCCTTGGCGACCAGTTCTTCGACGTGGTCTGCGCTCATCCGGCAGTAGCCGCAATTATAGTCGGAGAATTCGTACAGGGTCCGGCTGCCCTTGGGGTTGCCGATCACAGCGCCGAGGAACGGCGCGCGCCATTCATCGCCGGCCTGTGCCAGCCGCTTCTCCGCATCGCGCGCCTGAAGTTCCTGCGCCATCCGGGGCAGCAGTTCGGGGTTGTCGAGCAAGTATGCCTCGGTCTGCCGGTCGGCCAGGCCGGTGGCGGAAAACAGGCCTGCGCCAAGCAATCCGCCCAGCAGGGCGAGCGCGAGTATACCCAGCCCGCGCAAGAGTGTTTCTTTCATCCGATGGGCCCCAATCAGTCGTCGCGTTCACGTTCGAGCGCGGCCTGCGCCTGTAACCGCACATCCTGCGCGCGCAACCAGTCTGCGGAGCCTTTGGGCAGGTCGGCTTCGGCGCGCTGCGCATTGCGCAATGCCTCGACATAGCGGCGGGTCATCACCTGCTGCTCCGCACTGGCGAGATGCGCGCGCGGCATATCGCCCTGCGCCGCATAGACCACGCCCAGCTGATACCATGCGAAGGGGTTCAGCCGATCGCGAACGACCGCGGCGCGCAGGACATTCTCGGCCTCTTCGTAATTTGCGGGGTCTTCGGTCGCGATCAGGGCATGACCGAACATCGAAGCGATCAGTGGCTCGCTGGTGGTCAGCTCGGTCGCACGGCGAAGGTCGGGCAAGGCGTCGGCCGGGCGCCCCGATTCGAGCAGCACCTGCCCGCGCAATTCGAGGAAATAGGGATCGTCCGGGTCGAGCGCGAGCAGAGCATCTGCCTCCGCAAGTGCGGCATCGACGCGGGCATCCTTGTGATAGGCATAGGCGCGGGCGTAGCGGGCGGGCACGCCCATATCCGTGACGGGAAACGCCTTCAGTGTCCGCACGGGTTCGGACAGATAGCCGTAGAGCTTGGCCCGCACCCGTTCGAACCGGGCCTGCAATTGCGGATCGGTCGGCGTGTCCCACGCCGGATCGCGTTCATACACCTCGCGCAGCCGCGCGATGCGATCGCCCGACAGCGGGTGAGTGCGGTTGAACTGGGCCTCGTCGCTCTGGCTGCGGCCATAGCGATATTCCTGGTTGAGCAGCTTGCCGAAGAAAGACAGCGATCCCTTGCCGGAAATCCCGGCGTCGGAAAGGTACTGCGCGCCTGCCGCATCGGCGGCCGATTCCTGTACCCGGCTGAAAGCGAGGTACTTGCCCAGCGCCGCTCTCTGCCCGGCCATAACCGCCGCCATGCCTGCTTCGCCCGCACCCGCCGCCGCCGCCGCGATTCCTATCAGCAGGGAGAGGATCGAGATGTTCTGCGCCGCACGCGCTCCATCGCCGACGCTCACCACGTGGCCGCCGGTGATATGGCCGAGCTCGTGCGCGATCACGCCCTGAACCTCGTTGGCATTGTCGGCCGCGTTGATCAGGCCCGAGTGGATATAGACCACCTGCCCGCCCGCGACGAAGGCGTTGATCGAGGGATCGCTGATCAGCACAATGTCGACATTGCCGGGTTCGAGGCCGGCTGCCTCCACCAGCGGATCGGCAAGATCGCGCAGCAAGGCCTCGGTTTCCGCATCGCGCAGCACGCTTTGCGCCATGGCCGGCTGCGCCGTCAGCGCGACGGCCAGCAGCAGGGCAAGGAATCGGGCGAGGGAGCGGTAGAGCGACGCCATCGTATCGGGACGCTAGCCGCCTGCGGGCTGAATGTCTCCTGAAGCTTGCGCTTCTGCCGGGTCTTGCGCCGGGCTTTGTGCATCGCGCGTCGCCCTCAGCTCGCGGGCGCGCCGCTCTGCACGCGTGCGTTCGCGTGCCGCTTCCTGCACGCGTTCGCGCAGGAAGGTAAGCACCGCGTCCTTCACCCGCGGGTCGCCTATACGGCTGTCGTCGAAGGGGCTCGCGAGGCCCATCAGGATGCCATTATGATCCATGTCGTTGAAGACGACGTGGCGGACGGTTGCGCCCTTGGCGGCCAGTGCATCGAACAGCGCCTTGGAATTCTCGCGCTCGACAGTCTCGTCGTAGAACCCCGTGGCAAGGAGCATGGGCGGTGCATTCCGACGTGCAAACCGTACCGGCTGGGTCGCCGCGAGCGGGCGCACATGGCCGAAGGCCTCCTTGGCATTATCGCTGTCGAGCGGCAGGAAATCGTAAGGGCCCGCGAGGCCGATGACCCCGTCGATAGTATCGTCGGGCAAGCCTGCCTTGCGCGTCCACCGCCGGTCGAGCCCCAGCATCACCGCGTTATAGGCCCCTGCCGAATGGCCCATCAGGTAAATCCGCTCCGGATCGCCGCCATATTTGGCGATATTCTGGCTGGTCCATTTCAGCGCGGCTGCGCTGTCGGTGAGCATCGCAGGCCACTTCCCTTCGGGGGTCAGGCGATAGCCCACATTGACCACGACGAACCCCTTGGGTGCGAAGTTGCGGCCGACATAGCCGTAGGCATCCGGGTCTCCGTTGGCCCATCCGCCGCCGTGGATGAACATCAGCACCGGCAGCGCAGTCTCTTCCGGCGCATCGGCATCACGATAGATATAGAGCTTCTGGTCCTCGTGCTTGCCGTAAGCGAGCGGGCCGCGCTCCTCGATATCCTTGTAGAAGGTGACGGCCAGATCGGCCTTGTCGAGCACGTGATGGCGCAGATCGGGCCACAGCCAGTGGTACAGGTTGTACGCCACCAGCGTCAGAATCAGGATGAAAATCATCTGGAACAGGCAGCAGCCGCCCGGTTCCTTAGGCTTCTTCTCCAGATCCCGGACCCACCGTTTCCACGATGCGCGATGTTTCCCCATGTGGTGCAACCCCTGCTGCTCTCAGGAAATCCTGGCCGACCGCATAGCTGTTTCCCAACCACAGGGGGACCCCAAAGGACTCGATGACCCGTTTCGCGTCAAGTTCGACATCGGAGAGTGCATTTTCCGTAGTCCGGATGAACACCGCCGCGATGCGCTCCGGCTCGCGCGCAACCGCTTCGGCAAAGGCGGGCAGGTCGCCCTGCGTGTCGTCGCCGATGAAGGCAAACCGCAAGTCCGAGAAATGATCGAGGATCGCGGAGATCGATTTCTGCTTGTGCGCGCCGTGGCTTTTCTCCCCGATCGTATCGCGATTGAAGCCCCATTTGCGCAGGAACAGCACGCCTTGCGGCAGGTTACGCGACCGCTGGAACGCCAGCAGGTAGGAGAACAACTGCCATGGCGAGGAGGAGATGTAGTAGAATGGCCGGTGCGTGGCAGGGATGAAACTGCCGGTCGGCTGTTCGGCCTTGGGAACCGACACCCCCCCGCCGATTGCGCCGTAGAAAACGTCTGCGCCTTCCACCAGGATCCGCTCCTGCGGCATCTGGGCAAAAATCCGCTTCCAGTTGCGCACGACATTGTGCCAGCCGCCGGTAATCCCGGTTTCCATGATCGTGTCGTCGATATCGGAGATGACGCCGATCGCCGCGTCCTTGCCGGGCACCAGGACATGCCCGATGACGGAATTGCGCCCGTCGCGATCCTGCCAGCCAAGCCGGACGACCTCCCACGCGGTGAGCGCGGGGTAGGGCCAGTCCCCCTCCAGATCGATCTCGAACCGGAAATAGCCGAGCTCGTCGGAGGTGGCGACATAGTCGAAATCCGCGCCATCGGCGCGTGTAAGGCAGAGGGTCACATCGATGTCGGCAACTTTTCGGGCGAAAAACTGCGACATCATCACCATGAAGGATCGCCACCGGCCTGCCTGTTCGAACTTGGGCGGCAGCGATCGAACCGTGCGACCGCTGATGATCAGCTTGTCACGGTTGCGATAGCCGAAATAGGGCTGCACGCGGATCGGGTTGCGCCTGAGTATGCCCATCCGCGCCGGGCTAGCGGGATCGGGCGTTCAGGTGAACCCCCGAGGTGTAGCCGACTTGTGGCTAATCCCTAGCCGAGGATGTTCCGCGCAGCGCGGGCGAGGAGGCGATCGTCGCCAGTAACTTCGCCGATAAACGCGATCTCGCCGTCACTATCGCGACGGATCACGCATAGCGCATATTCCGCGCCGTCAGCGGGAATCGCATGGATTGGCTGTGCTTCCACCTTGTCGAGCTTGCGCAATGTGCGTTCGAGCGCCGGTTTGGCGGTTGCCGCCTTGTCGCCGCCGCGACGAAAAGCCCGTTCGCGCGCGACGATGGCTTTCAATCCACCCTCGGTCGTTTCAAGAAGATCGGCCAGCGCACCGTGCGCAACATCTTCGCGATGCGCGAAATCGAGCACCGCAGCATACTCGGCCAGGCGCGATTTGTCGTAACCGGCCCCGAACACCAGTTTGACGACCGGTGTCATCGGTGCGCGCGGGAGTGCCGTGATGTCGTGGTCCTCCAGCAGGCGGGTAAAAGCCTCCGGCTCGTTGGCAGCGGCTAGGCTGACATCGTAGGCATTGCTCACCGCACGATATAGCGCGACGCGGCTGCGGACCTCGGCCTGCTGTGCTGTGGCCGCGGCCTCCCGTGCAACGGCGAGGCATTGCTCCAGATTTCCAGAGGGTGCGACCGGCCGCATTGCGGCGAGCGGGTCGAAGGAAACAGTTCCTTCGCTGTCGTCGTCATCGCTATCGCAATCGCCATCATCGTACGCGTAATCGTTTGCGGGGCTCTCACCCAGCAAGGCGCGGCCACTCGTCTTCGTGCCACCCAGATGCGTATCCAGCCGTGCGAAGCTGGGGCAGGGCAGCGAATCATCCGGTTCCCCAGGGCGTTCGCTGTGTTCGGGCTCGTCGATCTGCGACCCGGGCCCATCGGCCCAACGGATGATTTTTGGCGCGACGACCGCCCGCCGTGCGATCTCGACAGGGGCGTCTTCTTCCCGATCCTGTTCACTCTGCAGCGCCTGGTCGATTTCGAGCAGCAATTCGTCGGTGGTCAGCTGGTCCGCCACCTCTTTCCAGTTGATCACGCCATAGATGAAATCGATGGTGTCATCGTCAGTGGAAAACGGCAGCAGGATCCCACGGTAGAGGATCGTGATGTCGCGCTGGTTGATGAATTCCGCCTCGAACCCGACCGGGGCCTGGTTCGCCAAGATCTGCATGTAGTGATCGGTGATCCTGCTCAGCAGAGACCGCGGTGGCACGTCGTCGAGGGTCTCGATCGTGCCCTCGTGCCCGCATTCCCCAGCCAGCTTGTCGCCCAGGAATACAATCGCCGGGTTTTCGATACCCCCGGTGAAGTCGAGCAGGACGCTGTTTTCTGAGAAATCGGGCAAGGAGTCGGGCTCGATATCCTCGACACTCGGATAGGTTCGTTCGCCCAGCAGGCTGGCCCAGTAATTATACGCGCGCACCTGCATCCGGCGCTCGTCCTGGCCAATCGGCGCGGGCGGCGCATCGTCGATGCCCAGCTCGCCCTCATCTCCGGCATCGTCCCATGAAGCGTCATCATCCGCTCCATCGGAAAAGCCGAATTTTCCCCGCAAGCTGTCCATCGTGTCACCAAACCCTTCAGTGTTTGGCAAACCTTGTGACGGCCCATGGTAAATATTGGGTTATTCGGTCGCGCTTTATGCAACCGGCCCGTGGGGCAGTGACGCTAGCGTTTGAGATAGCGCATACGGATGGTCTGATAGACCGGGGCCTCGCTGCTCACCTTGAAAGCCGCGGCGGAAAAGCGCGGGGGGCCGAGGCGCAGCTTGGCATCGCGCGAAAAACCGAAGCCTTCGGTCGGGATGAACAGCGCCTTGTCGACCTTGCCGTTGCCATTCTCGTCATGCAGCAGCGAGACCGCGTATTCACCAGGCTCGACATCGTTGAACACGATGGTGACGCGGGTGTTGGCGCGGACGATGCGCCGCTGCGACCGGTCGTCCTCGCCGCAATCGGGAAAGGCGCCGTCGCTTGGCGTGAGGCAGGCGAGCACGGTGCCGTCCGACGATCGCAGATCGATCGCGGTTACGATTACGTCCTGCCGCGTGTTCGCCGAATTGCCCAGCGTGAGCAGCGATACCGCGCCGATCGCTAGCGCGGAAAGTTTTCCGAAAGTCCCCGGTCGGTTTTGCATAGTCGGTCCCAGAACCTGAAATAGAGCCCGTAATTGCACGTATAGCGTTCGTGGTGCAGCTGGTGATGGCTTGCGGTGATGATCCAGCTGCCGACCGGCGAATGGACCAGCCAGCGCGGGAACATCTCCCACCCCATGTGATTCGTGACCCCCATCAGCGTCATCACACCCAGAACGAGCCCGACCATAGCAATATGGATGGGGACGAGGAAGACGAGAAGCGGGATAACCACCGCACCTGTGAGTGCTTCTATCGGATGGAAGCTCATCGCGGCCCATGCTGTGGGCGGGCGGCTGGAATGGTGAACTGCATGCGCAACCTTGAACAGGCGTGGCCTGTGCATCCACCGATGCGTCCAGTAGAACCAGGTATCGTGTGCGAAGAGGTAAATGAGCACCGAAACGGGCAGGTACCACAGCGGAAAGGCATCCCATTCGCTGTAAATCTGCGTCCAGCCGTACCGGTCCCACCCGAAGGCGACAATGCCCGCGGGTATTCCATAGATCGCCGCCGAAGCCAGCGACCAGCCGATTTCGCGGCGGATCTGCGCGCTCAGCTTCGCGTGATAGCCGGGCCTGACGCGGTTGGTCAGCGCGGCGAAAACGCCGCTGACCGCGAGATAGCGCAACGCGACGATGGCGGTCATCGCAAGGGTCGAGAGGATCAGGGCAAGCAGCATCGGCTGGCTGCGCTTATGCCGCAGCCGGACCCGGGACGCGAGACCCTATTGCTCCGCGCGCGTTGCGTCCCGGCGTCTCGCTAGAGCTCGCCACCATAGGGCGCACAATCGGGATCGCAGGCCACGGCCGCACGCCGCATCGCGGTGCGGGCCAGCCTCTCCACCTCGACCTTGCGGCGCGCCGGGGCGAGCGGATGGCGCGGGGCGGGGCGCAGGATCTCGGCATCGTAGCCATCGGCAATGATGAGCCCGCAGCGTTCGGGCAGGAAAGCCTCGCCCTCCAGGATGCCCGCGTCGAGGTGCGATCCGATGCCCCAGTAAAACTTGTCGCAATGGTCCAGATAGTCGGTCCACTTGGAATCGCCGGTCAGGTCGGCGCGCGAGACCTTGATCTCCACGATGATGACATGCCCCTTGGCATCCACACCCATCAGGTCCGCGCGTCGTCCCCCGCGCAGCGGCATTTCGGGGCAGCACCAGATATCGTTGCGAGCAAATAACCGCATGATTCCGCGCGCCGCCTGGCTGGCATCGCACAGGCTCGCCGGGGCATTTGCGGGATCGATCATGAAAGGTGCATCCGTCATCCCGGCTAAGGAACAGAACGGAAACACCGTGTCAAGCCGGCATTGCGGGCGGGGTGGTCAGCAACCGAGCGCCGAAGAGGCCTCGGCCAGCACCTTGCTTCGTCCGCGTTCGTATTCGCTCCACAGGCGCTGCGCGGCAGGCTGGGGATCGGACGAGGTACCATGCGCCCCGAGCAATGCGTCGAGGCCGACCCGCATCGTCGCGACCAGTTCCTGCAAGGCGAAGACCGCGGCCTGGCTGCGCGTTTCCGGCATCCGCGCGAGCAGCCCGATCCGCGCTTCCCCATGCGCATCCAGCAGGGGAGCATCGCGTCCGGCGAGCATGGCGACCACGCGCGCCGCATCTTCCACAGCCGACCACTGCTCCATCAATGTCGCATCGCTGCTCAACGGTGGCCTGGGTGCCAAGTCGTGGGCGGGGGCAAGATCGCTCATCACGCCGACAGGCTAGCCCGGGGAATCTTGCCAAGATGATAATATTGGCGGCGAGCAAACGCGGAAGGCCCGACAAAGCGCATTTTACCCGTGGCGCCGGCTGGCCCGCTTTGCTAAGCGGCGCTCCCGCGACTTCGCGATGCACCCGTAGCTCAGCTGGATAGAGCGCTGCCCTCCGAAGGCAGAGGTCACAGGTTCGAATCCTGTCGGGTGCGCCAGCTTTTCAAGACTTTACATCTTAGCAGGAGGCACCGTAAGTAAAAAATACGGAAATCCTCACGCCGTGCCACGCGAATCCCTCGACGCACAACCACGAACATCGGCGTACGTTCTTCCGGCGTTTATTCGTCTTCAAAGTCGCAATCCGCACCCATATGCTCGGCAAATTCCGGAGAGTTGTTGTGTCTCGCGACAGCGCAACGTGGATCTTCAGGAACCCAACGCTTTTCGTACTCTCCGTTTTTCGCTTTTCGAACACGCTCCATCAGTCGGATCACGCTGTTGAGAAGGACTCCCTGTGCAAAGGCGCATCGCTCTTGACGTCGCGCGCTTGGCTCACCTGCGCAATATTCTTCAATCTCCGCCGCTGAAGCTCGCAACCTGACGGATCGAGCATGGAGATCGTCGGCCACGTCACGTTTGATCTGCGGGTTGGAATTGAGCACCTCCGTAACCTCTTCGAGACCGCCAGTATATCGTTGAGCGTGAGCGGGTGAGATCACGAGGCCCCAGAGCAAAATTGCAACGAGCATCTTTGGCATGATGATAGTCCTCTTTGTTTCCGGTTGCAGATGAATAGGGACTATAGTCCCTAGAGCGCAGACGGGAATAGCCTTCCAGTCGAGAGATGGATTGGAATGCGGTCGTTGCTGCGAATGTGAGGAGGCTGCGCATAGAGCGCGGGCTGACCCAAGAGCGATTAGCCCATGAAGCAGAGCTCGATCTTACATACATCGGGGGGATCGAACGAAACCGGCGAAACCCCACGGTGGATGTTTTAGGGCGGATCGCGACGGTGCTCGGCGTTGCTCCAGGCACATTATTGGAGCAGTCGCAAGCATCCACATCCCGGCCAGACTGCGGCTAAAGGCAGCATTCCCATCGACGATAGACAAAGCCTTCTGAGCCATCGGCTAGTTCGACGAAACTGAGCGGCTGACCGGATCGATACACGGTATGCAAGGTTCGAGAGGGACGCTGGGCCATGTGTTCAATTCCGCTAGGATCCCAGTTGGAGCACGACACATACAAGCGATCTCGACCCTGGCTTGGCAGAGACATCATCGCCCTTTTTGCTTTCAAGGTTCCGCCATTGCCCATTCGATCATGCGTGGGATTTACAACAATGTCCGCTTTGAACATGGCCGCCTTAGCTTCTGGGCAAACGTAGCGGGGCAAATGTCGTCCTTGGACTATGTTGATCTCCCCACAGATCAATCCAAACAGCCGAAAGTTCTCGAACTTGGCGGTTCGATGCTGGAGCTGAAGCCGGAGCTGTTTCGTGCCGTCGCTGTCCGCTGAACTCGCCTCTGCAGCTCGCCCGAATGCTTGAGAGCCAAAGCGATGAAGCGATCGGCCTCGTGGGCCGATCATCCACAACGCGTGACGTGATGGCTCGCCTTCACAGACTGTGGTCTCATGATGGACTTCTGCAACCACAGCCAAACCATGACCAAGGTCCGCGAGCCCTCTAGTGAGGTCTGACAGTTCTAGGATCGAATGAACCGCGTAGCCTGCAGTGATCAAGAGCTTAGGTCGGTACAGCTGGATGCAGCCAAGGATTATCTCGATACGACGTTCAGGGGAAAGCTCCATGTGAGAGCCAAGCTTGGCGAACGAAAGAGTCCCGATGGCGAGGGCATTTTTCTCCATCAGTATTCTCTCGCCAGCATCACGGTGAGCACGCGGCAGGTTATCGACGGATCGCTAGGATCATCTGATCCGTGCATCATCGATCGATCGTAGTAGTCGATCTTCCACAAGAGGCGCTCTCCGCGATAATGAAACGACCCGAAGTCGTGTTCGCCGTGTGGATCATTATCCGGAGTGAAACAGTCGAAGTCATTCACTAGGGTCATGATGTCGAGCAGGGCTCCCATCCCCAGCGCTATGACCCCCTCGGTGATGAAGACCCGTCCCTCACCCTCCCCTTTGCGGAGCCTATCATTCAGCTTTGCAACGCGTTCAGCTCGCGGGGCCATGGGTCGCGGACGCACATCGTCATTCTGGCCAGTCATGGTCAGTTCTCCTGATCAGTAAGTTGAGTTGAAAGTGCGGCGTTGACGAAGCCGCGACCTGTCAAAGCATGCTTATGAGTTTGCGTTGTGCGTCCCGATCGCCGACGATGTATCGTTCGGTCGTCGTAAGGGCACGATGCCCTGCGAGCTCTTGGACATCTCGCAACGAGCCGCCTGCCTTGCTGATTGCCCTGGCAGAGCGGGTAATGAAGGTTCTGCGTCCGGAATGTGATGACGCGCCGTCGATGCCCAGAGCGGCAAAGGTTGCGCCGAACCAGTTGACGACGCTTTGTGCCGTCATGTGTCCACCACGCTCAGACAAAATGACCGGGCCACAGGCCGGCTTACCGCAGCGCTTGTGATGGACGCGAAGAGCTCGCATCAAGTCCTTGTGCATCGGAATGGTCCTGCCACTTCCGCATTTTGCGATCGCATTGGGGATGGTGAGCCGGTCATCTATTCGACCATCGCACGTCAAAACCATAGACCAAGTCAGTCTGGCGATCTCGCACGCTCTCAAACCAGCTTTGAAGCTAGCCTCTACCATCACTCGATTTCGTGTTGCATGCCGAAGCGTCCCGACGTGCTCCAATAGGAGGCGCACGTCGGCAGGCTCCAGCATCCTTGCTGGTTGCCGTGCCATTCTGTTTTCCAATGTGGGATGATCATGTGCGACTAATGCACATTTTGGCGTATCGCACACGTCAACTGAAAAGTCAACTAGTTATTACATTACAGTAACTTAGAGGATGTTTGCGGTGACCCAGCGGGCTAGGCACGACCCCGCTTTGAGTCGGCCATGACGAGTTAATGTCCATCGCGGTGTATTCGTGAGTGAACGATTGCCAGTGTGACCGGATTTGGGCCGGTAGCGGTCAGTCCGGTTTTGGCCGAGCCATGCAGCAAGGCGGCCCTTACGGACTCGATACACTTTTGGGCATTTCCGAGCGGTCGGATCAATGATGTGGGTCGGTTCACTCCGAACACTGCCCGGCGTCTTCAGCCAACTTATTGGAGGCCAGACTGAAAGAGCTTCGGTGAAATTTGGCCATACGCCGTCCTCAAGCAACAGCTACAGACGAAGTTGACCGAGACCGGCACTTGTTAACCTTCGCGCATTATCCAAGGTCGCCGAGTTTTTGGCTCATTTCTTGGACAGTATGCGACAAATCGAGAATAACGACACCCTAAGCACGTCTCAGGGTTCCTCCCGAAGGAGCGTCATCCGCGACATCGCACTCGTGGCGATGGGTTATTTCGTCGCCGGGTACATTGGCATTTCGCTTGCCGTGCCTCCAGGATACGCGACGATCATCTGGCCTGCATCGGGCGTTGCCCTATGCGCCTTGCTAGTACGTGGCGGCATGCTGTGGCCGGGTGTGTGGCTCGGTTCTTTCGCGTTCAACGCGTTAAGGAGCTTCGACAGCTCCGCCTCCTTCGAACAGAACTGGCCCGCATTCGCGATAGCCGCCGCGATAGGCGTGGGGGCCAGTCTTCAGGCGCTGGCGGGGCTGAAGATGGCCCGCCGCTTCGCTAGCGGCATAGAACTCTCCCATCTGCGGCGGATGGCAGCGGCCACGCTGCTTGTTGTTATTCTGCCGTGTTTCATCGCCCCCACTGTCGGCGTCTCGACGCTCTTGGTAGCAGGTGCGATAGGTCCCGAGCTTGTCTTCAAGAACTGGCTGACCTGGTTCTCCGGCGACTTGCTCGGCGTCATTCTCATCATGCCAATTCTGCTCCTGTCGAGCCGGTCGCCAGTTACGGTGCGTTGGCGAGATCGGTCTCTTCAGGGGGCAAGCTCGCTCGTCGCAATAAGTCTTACCTTCACCTTATTGCTCACCTTCTACGCCTGGCAGTTCATCTCGGAACGCGAGTACCGCCAAGCCGAAGAGAACATGGCCGAGATGGCAGCCAATTCCGACGAAGCCTTGCGACATCGCCTGCAGATCTACCAGCGCGCGCTGGAGAGTGGCGCGGCCTTCGTGACGGTAAATGGAGGCGTCACCCCATCTGAATGGCGTGAATATGCGACGCGGGTGAACATGGAGCGCTCCTATCCCGGAATGCGCGGGTTCGGACTGTTCGAACAAGTCGAGAACGACGATCTTCCGGCATTTCGCGAGCAGTTCGCCCGAGAATTTGGTGACCGCTTTGATGTCCACCCAAAGGTTGAGCGGGCGCGGCATTACGTCATCAACCGGATCGAGCCGCTCGACGTCAATCTCGCAGCCCTCGGCCTGAATCTCGCCTTCGAGGAAGGTAGGCGAGAGGCGATAGAATTGTCCAAGACCTTGGACGAACCGATCCTGACGCGTCCGATCGTGCTGGTGCAGGACCAAAAGCAGGGCGCAGGCTTCTTGTTGGTGCATCCGATCCGCGACGATACAGGTCGGGCAACGGGCCAGTGGGTCTATTCTCCGCTTGTAGCAGAGGAACTGCTGGCAGCGTTGACGCCCCAACAGGGTGCGGAGTTCGCTTTCGAGGTTTTTCATGGCGATGGGACCGATGGAGAGGGCCTGCTCTACGCAACAGAAAACATCGGCGAAAGTTCGCGGTTCGAGTTCCGCGAGACTATCGACCTGGCAGGGCAGCCGTTCACGCTTCGCTGGACCAGCCTTCCTCCGTTTGAGGACCGCTCCGTTTCGAGCGCACCTTATCTAGCGCTCGCATGCGGACTGATCATCACCTTGCTTCTTGGTCTCTTGCTGATGATTTTCCTTCGGCGCGAGGGTCACGTTGTGCGCGAAGTGCATGCAGCAACAGCCGAACTCGCAGAGCGCAACCGCATGCTCGAATTGGCCGAGGCCACCGCGCATATCGGCCATTGGCATTTGGACCTCGCCACCAATCAGATCAGCTGGTCTGACGAAGTCTACCGGCTTCACGGCCTGACACCCGGCGATACGCCCGAGCTGGAGAAGGCCATCGAGTTCTACCATCCTGATGACCGCGGAATTGTAGAAGGATCGCTGGAGAAGGCCGTCGCTACGTGCGAACCCTATCAGTTCAGTGCGCGGCTAGTGACCGCAGACGGCGAATTGCGGCATGTCGAAGTCCGGGGCCGTGTCGATACCGATGAAGGTGGAGTGGCCGCTTCGATCATCGGCGTTATCATCGACCGAACCGACGAAACGATCATGCGTGAACGGCTGACCGAAACGGTCGAAGAAGCGCGCGCCGCTGACAAGGCGAAATCCAGCTTCCTTGCGAATATGAGCCATGAAATCCGCACGCCGATGAACGGGGTAATCGGATTTACCGAGCTTGCTCTTGCTGACGAAGAAAAACCCGAGCAAAAGCGGCGTCTGCAAATGATAGCGGATTCTGGCAACGCGATGCTCAGACTCCTGAACGATCTTCTGGATTTCGCGAAGATCGAGGCCAAGCAGATGGCTATCGTAAGCGAACCGACCGACCTGCGCCACACCTTGCGAAGCTGCCAGCGCCTGATGGAGCCGGTCGCCAAGGGGCAGAACCTCCGTCTTACGTTGGATATCGATCCATCCGTCCCAGCGCGAATTCTCGCTGACAAGATGCGCTTACGGCAGATCGTCCTTAACCTTGTGGGCAACGCTTTAAAGTTCACACAGGAAGGCGAAGTGACAATCTCGGCTTCAATCAGCCGTCGCCAGTCCGACTCGGCTGGCAGGATCTTCATAACGGTACGCGATACCGGCATTGGCATCGCGCCGGATCGGCTAGAGAGTATATTCGGTAAGTTTACCCAAGCCGACGACACCACTGCAAGGCGTTACGGTGGTACCGGCCTTGGCCTCCCGATCAGCGCCGAGCTCGCTCAACTTATGGGTGGTGAATTGCGCGCGGAGAGCGTGCAGGGTCGCGGTTCTACGTTCACTCTCTCACTCCCTCTCGAAGAGAGCGATGGGTCGGCCACACCTATGCCAGCGGCGGACGAAGCGCTGGAGGATTGCGGGCATAACGTTCGGCTTCATATCCTTGTTGCCGAAGACAATCCCGTGAACCAAGAACTTACAATGGCCATGGTAGAGAAGGCGGGCCACGATTGCACCCTTGCGCAGGACGGTAGGCAGGCCGTCGACGCCGTGCTCCAAGCCGAGCGGGACGGGCAGGCCTACGACATGGTGCTGATGGATATGCAGATGCCCGAGATGGACGGCCTGCAGGCCACCAGGGCCATCCGGGAGGCGGGTATTGACGCGGAGACCCTGCCAATCCTGGCGGTTACGGCCAATGCTTACACCGACGACATCCAGCGCTGTGCCAATGCCGGGATGCAGGCCCATCTCGCGAAACCGCTGCGGCTTAACAGCTTATGTGCCGCGATCGCCCGATGGTCTGCCCGCATTGGGAGGCCGGAAGAACCAGTCCGGCAAGCGATCGAGGAGGAGACCGACCCGCGCCTTCGCTCGATGTTTCAAGACCGGAAGACCGCTGCTCTCGCTACATTAGACGCCGCCTTGACCGCTCCTTCGGTGAGCGAGGAGGACAGGGAGAAGATCGCAGGAACGCTGCATCAGATCGCGGGGGTGGCGACCTATTTCGGCCAGCAGCCGCTGGGCGATTTCTGCCGAGAAGCAGAGAAAGATCTGCTTGCTACGGACGAGCAATCTGAGGTCCGCCTACTCCTGGAGACCATCCGGACGCGCCTAGCACCATCGACGGCTGCCGCAGAGCGTGTTTGAGGCAGGACGGGCCGACCACAGGTGACACGCACAAAGAGATTTATCTTCAATCGGTTTTAACCATCACTCCCTATCGTGACGACCCAACCGGAGCGAATGATGGCCGATATTCTGATTGCCGACGACGACCCGATTTTGGTCGAGATCCTCAAATTCCGTCTGGAAGGTGCGGGCCATGCCGTGACGGTTGCGCGCGACGGCGAGCAGGCTCTTGCCACAGCCCGAGAGGAGCGGCCAGACCTGATCGTGCTCGATTCCATGATGCCGATCGTCGCCGGTCCCGAAGTCCTGGCAGAACTGAAGTCCGACCCGGAATTGAAAAACGTGCCTGTCGTCATGCTGACTGCGCGCGATGGGGAAGCGGACATCGTCGCCGGTCTCAAAGGCGGGGCCGCCGAATACTTGACCAAACCCTTCATTCCGCAGGAACTTCTGGTCCGGATTTCGGGCCTTGTCGAAAACGGCTAATGAACCGCCTCTGCCAAACATTTGCGATGGCCATCGCTTTGGTCGGCGCACCTGCTAGCGCGCAACAGACTCCGGCGGCGCGCGCAGGACAGCTCGATCTGGTCGCCGAGGCGCAGGCTGAAAACGACTTCGAGCGCGCGCGGCAAATATTGCTGCCGATGATCGCTGCCTCTCCCCAAGATCCTGACCTGCTGCGTCGGCTTGCCGTGATCGAAGCGGGGGCGGGCCGGTTGGATCTCGCGCTGGAGCGGATCGATGAAGCCGCACAATTGGCACCGAAAGATCTGGATATCGCGCTCGCCCGGGGTTTCATCCTTTATTGGCGCGGAGACGTCGCAGAGGCCCAGCGTGCCGCAATCGCGATCACTGCGCGCGATCCCGATTTTCCCGAGCTCGACCAGTTGGAAGCAGCTCTTGCGCGCCAGAATAGGCCCGACGGCATCCGCACCAGATCGATCTTCCTCGTTGCAGGCTTTAGCGACATCACCACCGCGAACGGGTTCAGCCAGACGTGGAACAGCCAGGCCATAGGCGCAGCATTCGATTTATCCCGCGACAATACGCTCACGCTCGATGTCATACGTGAGGAACGCAGCGCTATCGACACCCGTCTCGGCGCACGCGTCGACCACCGCCTAGCTGGCGGTTCCGTCTATGTCTCGGCGACGGCCGTTCCCGCCCCGGATTTCCAAGAGAAATGGAGCGTCGGCGCCGGGGGGGAGTTGAAAGCATCGCAATCCGTGGTCGCGCTGATCGACCTGCGGCTCGCCGATTACCAGACCGGGACGATCGCGGCGGTCCAACCCGGCCTGCGAGTCGCACTATGCGAGGATTTCGCTGTCACTGGTCGGGCCATCAATATCTTCGACGGTGCCGAAGGCTATCGCCTCGGCGGGTCGGTGCGGCTCGACTACGGGCGCGAGCGGGAAACTGCGCTCTTTCTGATAGCTGCCAGCTATCCCGATGCAGAGGCCGATGGCGTTCGCCAGCTGCGCAGCCTGGCTGCCGGCCTCCGCCTCCCCGTAGCCGAAAGAATTGGGCTCACCGTAGCCGGGAGCCACGAGGATCGCGATAACAGCTATCGCCGTTATGCGGGCACAGTGGCCCTGACTTACCGGTTTCCTGCAAAATGACCGTGTATCAGGACGTCATCTGGGGGACCGCGATCTGTGCCAGCGCGGTCATTGTCGTTTTCCTCGCCCTCGTTTTTCGCCGCTTCCTCGCAGAGCGACGGAGGGCGCGACGTGACGTGCGCGACACCGCTATAACCCGCAGCTACCTGCAACGCGTCGCCGGGCACCGGGTAGAGAACATCGAGAGATGGCCTCGACAGGCACGCCTCGCAGCAATTTCAAGGATACTCCCGCTGCTGAGAGGCGGCGAACGCATGCGCCTGCTGCAGATCGCAGAACTCGACGGAATATTCAGCGAGACCCTTCGCACTTCACACGGACTGCGCAAGACGGATCGGATCAATGCGATTCAGGCTCTTCAACGTTTCGGGAGCGAGGTCTGTATCGGGCGGCTGCGTGAGATGATGGCCCGCGACCGGAGCCCGCGTGTCCGTCTCGAAGCTGCCTTCGCACTCGGTGCCAACGACTCCTTGCCGCCGCCGCGCGAAACATTGCGCATCTTGCAGTCGATGCACCGCTTGCCGACACGGCTCGATATTGCCCTGCTACGCTCTGCCGCACCGCACTACCCCGAGCAGATGCTGCTGCTGCTAGAGGACGATCTGCCCGCTGCATGGCGGGCGCAAATTGTCGATGCGCTGGGCTGGACCGAAAACGCGGCTGCGATCAAAGCGCTCGATGACGCGGCTGCCCATCCGGACTCCGAAATAAGGTGCGCGGCGATGCGTGCATCCGCCCGGCTTGGCCATCCTGCCGCAGAACACTCGATCGTGTTTGGCCTTTCGGACCCTGCCCCCGCGGTTCGATTGCAGGCGGTGGCGGCATGCGTTCGCCTAGGGCTGCGGAAGGCCGTGCCCGAGATTTCCCGTTTGCGAAACGACCCAGAGCTCTGGGTGCGTCTGCGCGCAGAGCAAGCGCTTGAGCAGCTTGCCCCGGTCGATGACACCCTGCCGCGTCCGAGTGCAGTCGGATGAATTGGGACGGCATCATCGACGCAGCGGCGACCGGCATCTTGTGGATCGCATTCGCGTGTTTCGCTGTCGTCGCACTCCGCAACATTGTCGCATTGGCCCAGTTGCTGGTTGCGGCCTGGGTTTTCCTCACGCGAACGCAGCCCGGCGAAGGCGCGCGTGACCTGTGGCACCGCTACGCCGACCTCACGCTGCCCATCTCGGTCATCGCCCCCGCCTACAACGAAGAATTGTCGATCGTGCAGAGCGTGAAGGCGCTGCTCGCACTGGAATACCCGGAGCACGAAGTCATCGTGGTCAACGATGGGTCGAAGGATGATACGCTCGGCGAGCTGGTCCGGGCTTTCGACATGTACGAAGCGCAGCGAACGCAGATCGCCCGGCTGCAGAAAACCGAAATTCGCGGCACCTACCGCTCGCGCCGCTTTCCGAACCTGCTGGTTGTGGACAAGGAGAACGGCCGCAAAGCCGACGCCGCCAATGCGGGGATCGGCTTCGCGCGAACCCCACTGGTTTGCGTAATCGACGCGGACTCGATCATCGAGCCCGACGGCCTGCTGCGTGCTGCCGAACCCTTCATGTACAACGACGAAAGCCTGATCGCGGTCGGCGGCGCGATCCGCATTGCCAATGGCTGCACCATCAGGGGTGGGTCACTCCAGAAAATCGGGATTGCCAAGGAGATGGTACCCCGATTCCAGGTCGTCGAATACCTGCGCGCCTTCCTGATGAACCGGGTCGCGAACGCGCACACCAACACACTAATGTTGATTTCGGGTGCCTTCGGCCTGTTTCGGCGGTCCACGCTGGTTGAGATGGGCGGATATCGGCACGATACTGTGGGTGAGGATCTCGAGCTGGTCGTGCGCATGCACCGTCATATGCGCGACAACAAACGCGAGTATCGCATCGCTTTCGTGCCCGATATCGTGTGCTGGACCGAGGCACCAGCCGCGCTGAACGGTCTCGATAACCAGCGCGCACGCTGGCAGCAGGGGGCGTTAGAAACCCTCCAGCGCCATCGCGGGATGATCGGAAATCCGCGCTACGGACGGATCGGCCTGCTTGCCATGCCGCAGATTGTACTGGAGGACATTCTCGGTCCGCCGGCCGAATTGCTCGGCTACCTGGTTCTGCCTGCCGCTGCCTTGCTGGGCCTTCTCGACCCGATGATGGCGATCGCTTTCTACTTCGTGTCGGTCGTATTCGGTTGCGCACTCAGTCTCGGAACGCTCGTGCTCGAGGAACAGCAACTCAGGCGGACGCCGACTGCGAAGGACCTACTTCGCATTGGTGTTGCAGCGGTGATCGAGAACTTCGGTTATCGCCAGATCAATCTCTGGTATCGCCTGAACGGTATCCGCCGCTTCTTTCGCGACGACACGACATGGGCAGCAGTGCCACGGGTAGGATTTACGGAAGCCTGACGACGATCTCCCGGCAAAGCTTTCCGCGCCCTTTCTATGTTTCTGGATGAAAGCTTAGTCGCTATAAGGCGAGACGCGTAGGCTCGAACCGCACATGCGCCTTTGTCGGTTTGACCTCGGCGACCGGCGCTAGATGTATAAGCTCCCGCTTCGCCCCAAAAAACCGGAAGCGCGTGGATTGCTCACCCTCAACCTTGCTTACCGCCCTCTTACCGAACGTCTGCTTTTTGGATTGACTACTGACCTATTGGATGTCCGGGATTGGGGCGCGTTGCGGACAGGCCTCTCTCCCTCAAATCTGCCTAGCCACTTTTGGGCCAGCTGCGGACTGGCAGCTATTGGTGAATGGAGTGGCTAAACAGGTCTTTCCAGCAGGCTTAGCCGGAGGACAGCTGGCGCACAAAATTAGTATTCTGGAATCTTACCAATAGAAGTGAGATTTCTTCAGGATCGGTTATTAGAATGCGCTCGAGCATCTGCACTACTTCGCATCAAATTTTGGCCTAAATTCATTTATCCACTCGAGTTCGCCCCAAAGATCATTCGCGACCGCCCCGCCGGAAGAGGCCCGACCAGGTAGCGATTGCGAGCGACACCACCGTCCAACCAAGCACGCAATAGAGCGCCCACCAGAACCTCGCGAGCGCAACCTCGCCAAAAACCTCCCAACCTCCTACTTCCCAGCCAGCTTTGGGTTTTGCCTCGGGCCCCTGACCGATCCGGCACTTGTTTTCCTCGCCTAGATCGAGGACAGGCAGCATCGCGTCCGCCGCATAGATCGCCGGATCGATGCGATTGCCGCAAGAGACAGCACGCTTGCCGCTCTCGTCGGCGATCATAAAATCATGCTCGTAAAAGTTCGTCACAATTTGAGTCCCGAGCCCCCAAACGATCATGAGTGTCACGAACGCACGTGCACCGCTCAGGCCGTGCCCGAACCACATGCCGAACTGTTCACTAAGCAACCGTCCCATCCAAGTCGGTCGCATCTGCCCTTCCGCGGCGAATGCATCGACCAACACGCGCCGAGCCGCCTCAAACAGGCCATGGTGTCGCAGGACCGTCGCGAGATGGCGGGCCGGGCGCGCCGATCCGGGATCGTGGCGGCGCGCAAGCCACTTACTGCGCCACGTGCGGATTTCGCGGGGCGCATCGCCACTGCGCCCCGACGGGCGCTCGAGGCGGTCGTAAGCGAAATTGTCCAGACCCAATTTCAGCTTGCCCGCCCCCCAACTGTCTTCTTCGTCGTCGATCCGGTCGGCAAGCAAGGGCACGCTCGTTCCGGACAAGTCTAGTCCCCCGCCGCCCTCGGCGATCAGGACTCCGGCTTCGATCTGCCGTGCGATACGCATGTTGGTGAAGGCAAGCAGGCTCTTGTCGGCAAGCGCCACGCGCTCCCAGCCAAGCATTGCCGCCTCGCCATTATCTGCCACCACCTGGCCGTTGATCCGACACGCTATCGGTTCGGCGCGGACGGCAGTCGCGAATTGCAACTTCCCACCGATCGCGACTCCGCGCAGGTCGCACACCGTGTCTTCAGGATGAAGGAGCACGCTCGAATGCACGAAGAAGTCGCCGCCGAGCTTCGCCGCGCTGGCGCGGATCGCCCCATGCACTGTGCAATTAATCAGCGTAAAACCGCTGGCGACTTGCGCGGCGTGCAGCGTGAGCGCTGCAGGCACCTCGGCCGTTCCAATCGTGACATGGGCGAGCGTGATGTTGCCACGCACCGTCGCGCCGAGAAAGTGGATCTCGCCCTCCATCAGGCTAACTTCGTCGGGAGAACCGGCAATCTGTACGCCGGTCCCAAATTCAGCGCCCTGTGCGATCAGCGCAAGCGCGGCGACATCGCGAATGCTTGTACGGCTCATCTGGAACCCGCCTTCGATCCGCCCGGCAATAATGCGCAGGTCGCCGCCCTGTAGATGGACCGCCTCAAGCCGCAGATCGGAGGGCAAACGGATGAAGCTCAGATCGAGCAGGCAATCCTCGGGATGCGCATAGTGCTCGGGAAATCCCTCGCGGTTCGTCGCCGGGCGGGCCTGCGTGATCCGAACGCCTTCGAGCGCTATCCCGTTGGCGTGGCTATTGTCGAACCTGATAGGTGCAGTGGCCGTGACGTCATACAGGACCACTTCGCCGTCGATCCGGCACTGCCGAAGGCTGATCGCCGTATTGCTGGCTTGTGCTTCCAGTCCGTGAACGATGAGCCTGCCTGCAACCCGCAGATCGTCGGCATACAGCGTGCCGGAGAATTGGGTACTGGTTGCCGGGTGTCCGATCAGGACATCAGCGCCGAGCCGTGTGCCCACCATGCTTAGGGCGTTGGCCTCAGCGCTGAAACGGGCATCGTGAATCTGCAACTGTTGCATTATCGTCGCGGCGCTAAGCCGGACTTCGCCGATCGCTTCGAATGGGCTTCCGTCGCGCTCCGACAAGCCGCTCAGATCGGCATGCCCCCGGACCTCCAACTGATCTCCGATTAGTGCGGGCTGGCCGGCGCCGTCGAACAAAGCTGCCTTGCAGTCGAGTTCGCCAATGATGGCGTTATTAAGCTGAATACGACCCTGCGCGGTAAAGCGGCCGCTGTTGCCTTGGCAAAGCCGGACACGACCGACCGCTGAGGCCCGGCTAAGATCGAGGGCGAGCGGTTCACCATTGCCACGCCCATCAATCTGGGCACCATCGAAGGAGATATCACTTCCGACCCGCACCCCCCGACCTTTGACGCTTCCCAGTGCGCGCAAATCGCGTGCGCTAAGATTGTCGCCGATAACAGTATCGGAAAAGGTGACCGCCGCATCGCGGTCGCCGCGAGCGAAATGCGAGCCGTTGAGCGCGAGGTCGCGCCCAATTCTGCTGCTGCGCAGCTCCAGCCATCCTGAGCACCGGGTCAACTCGACAACCAGATTGCCTTCGAACTGATTGCATGGGAGATCGATACAGTGCACTTGGCACTCAGCGAATACGAGTTGCCGCCAGCGCGCGTCACGCGCCCGAAAGTCACCTTCGATGACTGATCCGAGAAACTGGAGGCGCAGCAATTCTTCCGCATCGCCCATGCCGTCGAGCTGCAGATCGCCGTCAATACGAGCATTACGAAATGTAAGGGTGCGTCGTGGGGCGGTGGCCGAACGGATAGTCTCGGCCACTTGCGCTGCTGGAATCGTTGCGCCTCGCCAGTCGACTTCGCCACCTTCACCGATCCGCCTAAGGCCAGCGGCAAGACGATCGGGGGTGAGATTAGACGCTGCCATGGCCGGGTTCTCGTTTCATTGGTCCGTCCAGCGCAAGCAAAAATATGCCTGCGGTGCCGCCAAATTAGAAACGGCAGAGTTTCCTAAAGTCGGTCATCCACTCCGATGACAAACTTGTCTGCTATCTGTTGAGCGTCGGCGAAGATTCGATGACCAGCATGAGGGCGCAAAGCTGCGCTCGCCCATATTGCTACTGTGAATTCCTAATGAGTTGAATTCAGCATCGCTGGATCGACACCTTGTAGGGGGTCCAGCGGTCGCGATCGGCCAACCCGCAGACGAGCAAACGTTTCTCTGACGGACAGAATCGGTCCGTTCAATCCGACATTCCAATTCCACGATGTTTGTCCACGGACGCGGCTGCGGCGAACGACTTCGTCGTGGAGCTCGTACATGCCGGGTATATGAAGCTCGAACGAAGGGGCTCGGCTGATCGCGGTAAAGTCCTTTTCGCTTCCAAATTAAAGGCACTGAGCTCAAAGACTTCTCAGTCGCCAAAAGCTGATCTCTAAGGGGGCATGCTAGCACTCAAACTTGGAAGGAAAAAATCCCGTGGTGCGAATTTCGAGAAAAGAGCGCTGAATTTTGGCGAGAAACGCTCACTTTCAGACATTCGAAGGCACCACGGATTCACCACCGTTCACGATCTTCATCACATCAGCCCAGTTGCTGCGCAGATCGCCCATCGACAATTCGACCCTCTCAATGTGGTTCCGCCTCATGATTTTACGCCGCCAAGCGCGGTACATTGCTGCACCCTCAGATCCCACCGGAATTACAGAGTTCAAGACCGGTATTTGGGACCACGAATAGAGGAAATTGACAGCCTGTGCTGGAGTGTAGAGCGGCCGACTTCGCCCGAAGCGTGGACCTTCGTCTGCCGTCCTCGTCTCAATTTTCAGCGCTGCGGTCCATTTACCAGCATAAGTTGCCATCCGGTCTGCGTGTGAGCGGAAATCGCCCGGTCGCTTGCCGCCGAGTTTCACGCCATATGGTAGCCGAGAAGGCACCCCAATCATCCCCTCCATCTTGGTCGCAGCGTGTTTAAGCCGGAACTTTCGATTGCCTGCCGATGGGTGGAAAACAATCCCATGCAGATGAAAAGCCGTAATTGGCGTCTTTGCTCCGATGGGCAAAAGCAGATCAATGTCAGCGGATAGAAGACCCTCCAGACCGACCTGCAGAAGTGCATCCTTCGCACGGTTTATCGAAGTTTGAACATTGCGCAGCCGGTGGCCCATGGGGACTTCTCCGTCTGAAAATGCGAACGTAGCAAGATAGGGCTCTGGCGCCTGGCCCAGGAGATCATGAAAATAGAGCTGTGTCGTCGCGGCTAAGGCGGCCCCTGCGTCCCGGCGCGCCATAAGAGCCGAGGACGGAGTTCCAAGATCTATCTGCGGTCTGCGAAAAAGCTGATCATCGATAAATGCCTGTCGAGCTGGACCGAGCATGTCATAGCATCTTGATCCTTTGATGATGTTCTGCGTCGTTCGAATTGCACGATCCGCATGGATCATTGAATCTGCGAGTTTGGCGTTGGGCATGAGATGGGTCCTGCAATCGCGCGAGTGAGTGTGAACAACACGCACGCGCGCATTATGCGCGCGAGGGATCATTCAGGCTCTTTCGATCACAGCTTCAAACTCGTGATCAGGAAGAGCGGGAATCGAAAGATTCGCGCGCAATTAGTTCGTCGAAATCGAATTCTGGGCTGAAACCGGCCTCAAATGGCGAATAGCGCTGAACCGTTCCCCTCCCGGGATGAAGTGTTTTTGCTGCTTAGATCAGCATGGACTTGCCGATGTAGTTCCGCGCCCTTATTTGAGCCGTCAGAGCCCTCATCGGGGGACACCGCGAAACGCCGAACCTGGGTCCAACTAGGTTGGGAAGCACGCACTCGTCGTTGAATTTCGAGTGGATGTGCCGGTGAATCAATTTTCATTAAAAACCAAAATAAAGCAGCATGTTAGCCTGACCTATGGCGACGGCTTCGTCGCGCGCAAGGATGGACACTCTGTCGTCGATGACGCATGCGCGTCATCTCCGACCGAGGAGCCGCCTATCACGGTTGGGGTTGAGGAGGCCTGCCGCCTGCTCTCGATAGGTCGAACCAGCTTTTACCGTATCATGGATGCGGGCGAGGTGGCTTTCTTCCATCGGGGACGGCGACGTCTCATCGTTCGGCAGAGTCTGATCGAGTACGTCCGCCGCCAGACCAGCGAAAAAGGATGATTGCGCCCCTTGGCCGTTCAGATCGCCAGAAGGCTTAGGGCCTGCGTGGTTTCGTCACCTACTAGGTGGCCATAATGGCGCTCAATCATCTCTGCACTCGTGCCAGATATTTGCGCGATCGTTAGAAGCGGTAAACCCGCCCTAACTAAGTCCGTGATTGTGCTGTGCCGCAAGGTGTATGCTGTCGCCCCATGGGGCAAATTTGCACTGCGAACCGCAGCAGCGATGGGCCTCTTCCAGCTATTCTTGTCCCATGCTTGCTTGTTTTTCCGCCTGAACATGGGTTCTGAGCCGTCTTTGCCCTCCGAATGAAATTGAAATAGCGCTGACGCTTCCGTCGGAACCTTAATGCGGCGGGATCGTCCGGATTTATCCCTGCCAATCAAGAGTTCCGATGTGCGCGCATCGAAGTCGCCCACGGTCAGCGAGGCGAGAGCACCGGGACGTAAGGGTAAGAAGCACAGAGCTCGAAGGAAGGGTTCAATCTCCCCATCACAGTGCGAGATGAGAAGTCTTCTTTGCTCTCTGTCTAGGTAGAGGGTTCGTCGACCATCAGCATTCGGGATGGCCCTCAGCGCTTCCTGCCATGCAGCTTCTGTGTTGGGGCGGCCGGGTGCTAACACTTTCGTCAGCGCAGCGCGAAGCACGGCCATATCTCGGTTGACGGTGGAGGCAGCTCGCGGCCGAGTTACAGGTTCGGCATTCCTCGCTCGGCTAACCAACGCTGGCTTTTGCTCGAGACGGCTCCGCCATTCAAGGAGATGCCGCCTCCGCAATTTCTCAAGTTTGATGTGCGCAAGAGGATCATCGTATATCAAGCGGCTGAACCGTTGTTCTGCCTCTGGGCGAGACTGGGCGTAGGCACGACATGCATCCGCCACGTTCTCAATACGGGTTTTGAGAGTGCCACCAGCTTCCACAGTTTCCGCATGACGCTCTGCTTCTCTCTTCGCAGCGGCGAACATCTCTTTTTTTGTCAGCTCCCCGAGATCGCCCAACGCTCTTAATTGGTATCTCCGTGCGACCGGATCATAAGCGCGGGCAATCCATGTGCCCGGACCATCCTTCTTTGAGGGGCGGTACCCCAGAAAGCATCCGATCCTCAGGCGCTGCCAATATGGCTCACGTCGACATTTCAAACGATCGCGCACGCCAACCTTGCTCAAGTCGTGAGCCATTTCCTAACCCCGAACCATTCAGTACGTAATTTGTACGGAATACGTGGATGAAAAACCGCAGGCAAGGGCGGCATAAAGTGTCGATAATTCGATAGTTTGTGGCCCGCCCACGTTCGCGGACGTCCAAGTGCCCCGCCCTCCGAAGGCAGAGGCCACAGGTTCGAATCCTGTCGGGTGCGCCACTTCGGCACCAGCGTCTGCATTTCGTGCTGGCATTGGCCCCAGGCGGCAGGCTTGCACGCCAAGGGGCAAAGCGGCACAAGTGAACGCTATCGTTTAGATTTTGCGGAGCCGCCCACCTTGTCATCGTCATCGTCGCCGCAGCGCCAGGGCCGCCCGGTCGACCAGGCCAAGCGCAAGGCGATCATCGCTGCGGCGGCCAGAAGCTTCTTCGAACACGGCTTTTCCGCCACCTCGATCGAGCAGGTGGCGGCCGATGCCGGGGTATCAAAGGTCACGGTCTATAACCAGTTCGGCGACAAGCAGGCCCTCTTTACGGCCGCAGTCGAGGCGGAATGCGAACGCCTCCGCGGCCTTCTGACGATTGATTTCCCCAAGGGCGCCAACCTGCGCGAGCGGTTGCTGACGATCGGCGAGGCCATGTCCGAATTCATCTCGCGGCCCGAGATGGTGCAGTTCGAGAGGCGTATTGCGGCCGAAACGGAACGCGACCCGGCGGTGGGCGCCGCGTTTCTGGCTGCTGGCCCCCACCGTATGAAAGCGAACTTCACGGCCCTGCTCACCGCGATGAACGAGGCAGGCGAAGTCAGAATCGACGATTGCGAACTGGCGGCCGAACAATTCGCCTCGATGTGCAAGGGCATGGGCGATCTTAACCGCCGCTTTGGCATGCCGCGCGACGCGCAGCGCGATCGCGAACGCATCGAAGGCGCAGTCGAGGTTTTCTGTCGCGCCTACGCGGTCAACCCGGATTGCAAATAAGCGCTGTCCGGGCCGATCGCTTCGGCGTCAGTCCGGATAGTGCACGGTGATCCGCAGGTCCGTGACACCCGGGCCCGCGGCAAAACCGGCCTTGTCGACCGAGGGCGGGCGCGGAATGCCAAGGAATTTGCCGATCCGCGGGTTGTTCGACATGCCGGCGCCATCGGTCGAAAAATCGGTTTCCCGGTTGCCGTTGATGTCATGCTGGACGGCGATGGCGTAATTCCCGGCCTGCGGCACAGGAATGCAGACGGTCATCGATCCAGCGCGCGGCGAGGCATCCAGACGGGAGAGATATCGTTTCGCCTTGAGCCAGTCCGAACTCGAAGCGCGATATGTCCGTACGAAAAGGTTGCCGCTGCTCGACTTCAGCCCGTCGATCCTGACCCGCACGGCAGGGCCCGATCCGCTGCGGCACTTGCTCATGTCATTGCTTATGACCTGAGCATAGCGCTGCGCCTGCGCGCCCATCGGCGCCAGCGTCAGACCGCCGATGGCGAGGATAAGCGCGCCGCGCGCGCCGAAAGAAGCGAAATTTCGTGTCATACCTGCTCTTGTATCAGTTGCGAGCGCGCCTGCGTCGATGCGCAAAACGCCTCTCGGGTGATGGCCGTGATGGACCAAAAGCGCTGAATTGGCCATGAATTGCCCCGATGGTGCGGCAAACCGACGACTCGCGGTGGAAAACGCGTGCGCCCTTGTCTCATTCCGATTCGCTAGGCGCTACAGAGGGCAATCCACAGTTCCCTGCCCGCCTCGAAGTGCATTTGCGCATGACCAAGCCCCTGATCGCACCCTCGATCCTTTCTGCCGACTTCGCGCGATTGGGCGAAGAGGTGCGCGCGATCGATGCTGCCGGGGCGGACTGGATCCATGTCGACGTGATGGACGGGCATTTCGTGCCCAATCTCACCATCGGTCCCGCGGTGGTAAAAGCGTTGCGCCCGCATAGCGACAAGCCTTTCGACGTGCACCTGATGGTCAGCCCGGTCGACCAGTGGCTGGAGGCCTTTGCCGAGGCCGGGGCGGACCATATCACGATCCACCCCGAAGCGGGGCCGCATGCGCACCGCACGCTTCAGACGATCCGCACGCTGGGCAAGAAGGCGGGCGTGGTGCTCAATCCGGGGACTCCGGAAAGCGTGCTCGAATACCTGATCGACATGGTCGACCTGGTGCTTGTGATGAGCGTCAATCCCGGTTTCGGCGGCCAGAGCTTTATCGACAGCCAGCTGCGCAAGATCGAGGCGATCCGCAAGATGATCGATGCGACTGGGCGCGACATCTGGCTGGAGGTCGATGGCGGAGTCGACCCCAATACCGCGCCGCGCTGCATCGCTGCCGGAGCGGATGTGCTGGTCGCGGGCTCGGCCACGTTCAGGGGCGGGCCGGAGAAATACGCTGCCAATATCGCAGCGCTTAAAGGAGAGGCAGGCTGATGGTCGATTCGATTGGTCAGGACCCGGTCCGTGACGACCACGAGGCGGCGTCCGATACCGAGGAGCGGGCGGCGCGCCAATTGATCATGACGCTGGCGGACAAGCCTGAGCCGACCGCGCTCAGCGTTGTTGATGCGGCTGAGGAGAGCGTAGCCCCGGCATCCACCAAGTCAGCGCCCAAACCCAAAGAGCGCGAGCCCGAGGTCGAAGTGCTGTCCCCGGCGCGCGCGCTGGTGCCGCAGGAGATCGGGGCGCCCAGCGTGGGCCCGGGCGAACTGCTGGTGCGGATGGCCTATGCCGCCGGGATTCGCGGGCGGCTGATCACCTCGCCCCTGTCCAAACCGGCCAAGCGCCGGGTGCTGGCGACAGTCAACCCGCCGCTGGCGGGCGAACGCGCAGCGGGGATGGCCCTGCGCGCCGGGCATTTCTGTGTCCACGGGGTCAAGCTGCCGATCGCACAGCTCGAATTCGGGCCGGGAACGCGCCAGCAGGCTCCGCTGGTCGAGCGGCACATTCATTCCTACGCATGGCTGCGCGACCTCGCCGGTTCGGGTGCGCGTGCGCAGGTGGAGGCCACGGCGCTGCGGGTGCATCGCATGTGGCTCGACGCTCATCCAGTGCCCGCGAGGGGGCCGGCGTGGGAGGTCGAAACAAGCGCGCGGCGCGTTCTCGCCTGGCTTGTCCATGCACCGCTGATCCTGTCGAACAAGGCGGTGCGCGGGCGCACGCTGCTGGCTCTCGACAAGACGGCCCGCTGGCTCGACGGGCAGGTCGCCAAGGCACCCGACAAGCAGGCGGAGGTGTTTGGCTGGGGTGCGCTGGTCGCGGCCGGGCTGCTGCTGCCCGAGGGAAAGCCGCGTCGCCTGTTCGCAGAGGCGGGCATGGTGCGCGCATTGGGCGAGTTCGTGGGCGAGGATGGCGGCGTGCAGTCGCGCAGTCCGCTCGCCCAGATGGAGCTGCTCGAACTGCTGACCGAGCTGGCTGCCTGCTATCGCGCGATGAAGAAGGACCCGCCAAGTTTCATCGGCGCCGTGTCGGAGCTGATCGTACCGCCGCTGCTGGCGGTGGTTCATGGCGAGGGCGGACTTGGCAACTGGCAGGGCGCAGGCGCGGTCGCGTCCGAAAAGGTGGCCGAGTTGGTCCGCGCCAGTGGCGTGCGCACCCGGCCGCTGAAGGAGCCTCGCGGATGGGGCTATCACCGTGCGAATGCGGGCAAGACGATCCTGCAATTCGACGCCGCGCCGCCGCCGCTCGCCCGATATGCGCGGTCCGGCTGCGCCTCGACGCTGGCGTTCGAACTGTCGTCGCAGGGGCAGCGGATCATCGTCAACTGCGGCGGTGCTGCCTGGGCGGGTGGGCAGGTGCCTGCGCGGATCGAACAGGGCCTGCGCGCGACCGCGGCGCATTCCACCCTCGTGCTCGAAGATGTCAACTCCACCGCGATCCTCATCAAGGGGCAACTCGGGGCGGGTGTAGGCGAAGTCGAAGTCGACCGGCGGAGCATGGGCGGCGCACGCGGTGGGGCGACACGGATCGAAGCCTCGCACGATGGTTATGCCAGCCGCTTCGGCCTGGTGCATCGCCGCGCGCTGGTGCTGCGCGAAGATGGCAGCGAGCTGGTTGGCGAAGACGTACTGCTGCCTGCCAGCAAGCGCGGCAAACGCGGCAAGGTGGGCTATGCGATCCGTTTCCACCTCGGGCAGGGGATCTCGGCGCGTCTGTCCGAAGACCGGAAGGGCGCAGGGCTGGCACTGCCC
>NZ_CAXQBM010000034.1:0-9397 GCF_964222115.1 Alteriqipengyuania sp. | reverse complement strand
ACGACGCTCGTCCGCTCTCGAGGCCTTCACGGCCATGCGTGCCCGAGGTGCGCAGGTGACCGACCTTGCGATCCTCGTGGTCGCTGCCGACGACGGCATCATGCCGCAGACGGTGGAGGCGATCAGCCACGCCAAGGCCGCCAATGTCCCGATGATTATCGCCATCAACAAGATGGATAAGGAAGACGCGAACCCGCAGAAGGTGCGCGAACGCCTGCTGGAGCAGGAAGTGATCGTCGAAGCGCTGTCGGGCGATGTGCAGGACGTGGAGATTTCCGCGCTCAAGGGCACCGGGCTCGACGAACTGCTCGAAAAGATCGCGCTGCAGGCCGAACTGATGGAGCTGAAGGCCAACCCGGATCGCATGGCCGAAGCTATCGTGATCGAGGCGCAGCTCGACAAGGGCCGTGGCCCGGTCGCGCAGGTGCTGGTGACGCGTGGTACGCTCAAGAAGGGCGATGCACTGGTTGCTGGCACGATGAGCGGGCGTGTACGCGCCATCGTCAACGACCAGGGCAAGCAGATCAAGGAGGCCGGCCCCTCCATGCCGGTCGAGGTCCTCGGCCTGTCCGGCGTGCCGGGCGCGGGCGACCAGCTGACGGTCGTCGAGAACGAACAGCGTGCGCGCGACGTCGCCGAATATCGCCAGGACAAGGCGACCGAGCAGCGCACGGCGCTGGCGCCGACCAATTTCGACGCGATGTTCGCCGGGCTCGCCAACAAGGCGATCGAGTTCCCGCTGCTGGTGCGTGCAGACGTGCAGGGCAGCGTGGAAGCGATCAAGACTGCGCTGACCAACCTCTCCAACGACGAGATCAAGGTCCGCATCCTGCACTCGGGCGTGGGCGCGATTACCGAGAATGACGTGACGCTGGCTGCGGCTGGCGGTGCGCCGATTATCGGTTTCAACGTCCGCCCCAATGCCAAGGCGCGCCAGCAGATCGAACGCGAAGGCGTGCGGATGATGTATTACGACGTCATCTACCACCTGACGGAAGAGATCGCGAAGGAGATGGCGGGCGAGCTCGGGCCGGAGCGGATCGAGAACGTCGTCGGTCGTGCCGCGGTCAAGGAAGTCTTCAAGTCCGGCAAGAAGGACAAGGCGGCAGGCCTGCTGGTGGAGGAAGGCGTTATCCGCAAGGGCCTGCACGCCCGCCTCACCCGCGACGATGTCATCGTGTCGTCGACCACCATCGCCTCGCTACGGCGCTTCAAGGACGACGTGGACGAAGTGCGCGCCGGCCTCGAATGTGGCGTGGTGCTGGAAGACACGAACGACATCCAGCCGGGCGACCAACTCGAAGTCTTCGAAGTCGAGGAGCGCGAACGGACGCTGTAAACCGTGTGGCCGGAAGTGGTACTTCCGGCCATTTCTTTGTTGGGGGGTAGCTAGTGAGTGTCGCCGCTGAGACTTCGCGAACTGCGCTCGAAATTTATCAGCCACTGATCGTTGGATTAGGCGCAGTCGTCATCGGCTTTCTATTCAACACGTGGCTTGAATGGTGGCGCTCCACTCGTGAGCGAAAGCAGTCGGTTAGAGACTTCCGACGAGCACTAACGTTTGATCTTGAGGCAATGCGTAACTTTCTGCGTGGAGCTATTGAGATGGCGAAGAATGCTGAAACATTTCCGACATCGGTCTTTATCCGGAAGCCAATTTTTCTCAGATCCTGTGATCCGCGAGATTTGGGACGATTATCTCAGAAGGAGGTTCTCGGTCTTTCATACATTTTGAGCACCGTAGAGGGCATGGAAGGTTCAAAGAGCCCCTCCGATGACATTGATTCAATGTTCATGCTGACGCTGCACGATCAAAAATACCGAGATACGATGTTGGGAATTCTGGAAAGCGTTCACGACCGGAGTGCTGAAGTACTCGCGCTTTTGGATGTTGATGGCAGATGACCCAGCTCTTCAAAACCCGGCGCTCGCCATCGGCAGAGCTGATGGGTTCGCAGTTCCAGTCGTGGGATGCGGAGAAGGGCGAGGTCACCTTCACCTATGATCCGCCGCCCAGCTTCGCGTCTCCAAGAGGCGCAGTGCAAGGCGGGCTTATAGCGGGGTTCCTCGACGAGGTGATGGGTGCGGCGCTGCTCGCGCATAGCCACAATGCCGCGCTGCCATTGAACCTCGATCTTAACCTCACCTTCGTGCGGATGGTCCCACTCGATACGATCACTGCAGTGGGCCGCGTCATCAAGGCGGGCCGCAAGATCGCTTTCCTCGAGGGCGAGCTGTTCGACAAGGACGGCAAGCTACTCGCCCGTGCCACCTCCACCGCGATTCCCACGCCGCCGCCGGGTGGCATGGCCTGATGTCGGGCCACGTCGCTCTCCCCGGCATTTATGGATGCGCGGGCGACCGCGCGGGACATCTGCTCACTGAGGCGCTTACTCGGAAAGCTGGACGGCCGATCGCCTACACAATCCCGGCGCCGATCATCTGGTATGACCGAGCGCCGGGACGTCAGGAGCCGCGATTAGCGGAAGCGGTTGCGATAGACCGTAACCACCCTGTTGGTGCGCAGGTTGATCAGCAGGACATCGTTGCCCGCCCTCACGTACATGGCGTTGCGACCGGGGGCCTTCAGTCCGCGGATCGAGCGGTAGTTTACCGTGCGATAGTTCGCTGCCCGCGTCCGTTCGAACCGCTCGCCCTGGTTAAAGCGCTTGTACTGGTTCGCGCGGGCCGATTTCGCGGGCGCCTTTTTCGCCTTGGAAACCTCGTGGGTCTGCGGGCGATTGTCCTTGGCCTGCGCAGCAACGGGCATGGCGATCATGCTGGCTGCGGCGAGGAAGAGGGGAAGGGCGGGGGGCATCAAGTTTTTCATCGTTCATCTCCAATGGGGTTGGTATGAACGAAATACACGATAGCCGGCCTTTGCTCCGTCTCGGATTGTCCCGGATTGTCGCGCCCATGTGAGAATTCCGGAGCCTATTGAGGAGGGCCCGCCGCGTGCCTATGTCACGGGGACTATGGCTCGCCAGCAATTTACCGCAGAACAGCACTCGGTCCGCGTCCTGAAAGTGGGCGAGCGGGTGCGGCATATCCTCTCCGAACTGCTCACCCGGCAAGAAGTGCACGACGAGACGCTGTCCGCGCATTCGGTCAGCGTGACCGAGGTGCGGATGACGCCCGATCTCAAGCAGGCGAGTGTCTATGTGAAGCCGCTGCTCGGCGCGGAGGAAGAGGCGGTCGTGAAGGCGCTGCGCACCAACACCGCGTTCTTCCAGCGCGAGGTGGCCAAGCGACTGGGGCTGAAATTCGCGCCGAAACTGCAATTCCGCCCCGACGAGAGCTTCGACGAGGCAAGCCGGATCGACGCGCTCCTTGCCGACCCCAAGGTCGCGAGGGACCTTGGGGACGACGAAGAATAGCGGTTAGGGAGTGATCGCGGGCGTACCGGCCGGTGCCGCCATCTCGGGCATCGCGTAGGTCACCGGTGCATCGGGCCCCAGCGGGATGCCGAGATAGAACCAGCCCACAATCAGCGCGGTGCCGAAGATCAGCAGCCAGATCGAATAGGGCAGCATCATCGCAGTCAGGCTGCCAAGGCCGAAATCCTTCTGCCAGCGCTGCGCGAAGACCAGGATCAGCGGGAAGTACACCATCAGCGGAGTGATGATGTTGGTCGCGCTGTCGCCCACGCGATAGGCCGCGGTGGCGCCTTCGGGGCTGATCCCGAGCAGCATGAGCATTGGCACCAGGATCGGTGCGAGCAGCGCCCATTTGGCACTCGCCGACCCGACAAACAGGTTCAGAAGGCCGGTAAACAGCACCATTAAGCCGATCACGGCGGGCAGGGGCAGGCCGGTCGATTCGATCGCTCCGGCGCCATGCACCGCCGAAATCAGTCCGAGGTTCGACCAATTGAACATTGCCACGAAGTGCGCGGCGGCGAAGGCGAGGACGAGGTAGTAGCCCATGTCCTTCATCGATTCGGCCATCATGTTCACAAGGTCGCGGTGGTTGTTGATCGTCCCCACGGCGCGGCCATAGGCCCACCCGGCAAGCAGGAAGAGCAGGAAGAAGCCTGCCACCAGCGAGGAATAGAGCGGGCGCAGCTGTGTGTGGATCGAGCAGTCGGCAATCGCAGAGCCGTCCTCCGCCACGCAGGCCGCCTCGTCGATCAGCGGGGTGCCCGGCGCGAAGACCATCGCGATCCACAGCGCGACCACGAACAGCACCGCGATGCCTCCTGCGCGCAGGCCCTTCGAAGCGCGGTCTCCATCGTGCTCGGTGGGATCGGGGCTGAGCCCTTCATCAGCAGCGGCACCGGCAGATGCACCGCCGGTCCACGGGCCAAGCCGCGGTTCGATGATCTTGTCGGTCACGAACCAGATGATCGGCAGGAACAGCACGGTCATTGCGGTGATGAAGTACCAGTTGCCCGCGATATTGGCCGTCCAGCTGGGATCGAGCGAGCTGGCGGCGACCGCTTCCTCGGTAATCCCGAACAGCAGGGCATCGAGCTGCCCGGGCGAAATATTGGCGGAAAAGCCGCCCGAAACCCCGGCAAATGCCGCCGCGATCCCCGCCAGCGGATGGCGCCCGGCAGCGGCGAACAGGATGCCAGCGAGCGGGATCAACACGACATAGCCAGCGTCCGCCGCATGGTTGCCGAGCATGGCGACCAGCGCGACCACCGGGGTCAGCAGAGCCTTGGGCGCGGCCTTCACCGCCTTGGACATGCCAGCCGCAAAGAAGCCCGAACGCTCCGCCACGCCAGCGCCCAGCATCACGACCAGCACGTATCCCAACGGGTGGAAGTGCGTGAACGTCTCGGGCATCTCGACCCACAGGCGCTGGATGTTTTCTGCGGACAACAGACTGACCGCCGCGATCACGGTATTAGACCCGGTGGCTTCGTCCATTTCGGTCGGGTGGATCGCAGAAACGCCGGTTAGCGCGCAGACCACCGACACGATCACGAGCGCGATGATCAGGTAGAAGAAGATGAACACCGGATCGGGCAGCCGATTACCGGTCCTCTCGACCCAGCCGAGAAAGCCCTTTTGCGTAGGTGCCTCTGCCACACTTGCCATTCAATCGTCCCCCGATCTTGTCGTACGTTCAAGGGGGCTAGCATTGCCAAGCCAAGCTGTCGCGGGGCTTAATCTTTGGACAGGTGCGATTTCCACGGCATAGAGACGACGCCATGGCCAAGCTGTATTTCTATTTTGCGAGCATGAACGCGGGCAAATCGACCACCCTGTTGCAGGCGGCGTTCAATTACCGGGAGCGCGACATGCGCGTCTCGCTCTGGACGGCGGCAGTCGACAACCGACCCGGATCGGGAGCGATCAATTCGCGCATCGGCCTGGCGCAAGACGCTTATCGGTTCGAACCGGATACGGATATTGCCGAGCAGGTGCTGCGCGACCATGGCGACGGGCCACTCGCATGCGTGCTGGTGGACGAGGCGCAATTCCTCACCGCCGCGCAGGTCTGGCAATTGGCCCGGCTGGCCGACCGGCACGGCATCCCGGTGTTGTGCTACGGCCTGCGAACCGATTTCCAGGGCGAACTGTTTCCCGGCTCTGCGGCGCTGCTGGGGATCGCGGACCAGCTGACCGAACTCAAGGCCGTGTGCCATTGCGGGCGCAAGGCGACGATGAACCAGCGGGTCGACGAACATGGCCAGCCGGTAACCGACGGGGCGCAGACAGAGATCGGCGGGAACGAGCGGTATGTCGCGGTGTGCCGTAAGCACTTCGTGAGGCCGGCCAAGTGAGTGTGGAGGACAAACAAGCGCCGCACGGCTGGATCGTGCTCGACAAGCCGCGCGGCATGGGATCGACGCAAGGCGTTGCGGCGGTCAAACGCAACCTGCGCGAAGGGGGCTATCCCAAGGTCAAGATCGGCCACGGCGGCACGCTGGACCCGCTGGCCGAGGGCGTGCTGCCGATTGCGCTGGGCGAGGCGACCAAGCTGGCCGGACGCATGCTCGATGCGACCAAGACCTATGTGTTCACGATCCGCTTCGGCGAAGAGACCGACACGCTAGACACCGAAGGCGAGGTGATCGCGCGCAGCGACCGCTTTCCTCCGCTGGCGGCGATCGCAGGCGTGCTCGACCACTTCACCGGCGAAATCGAGCAGGTGCCGCCTGCTTACTCCGCGCTGAAGGTGGATGGAAAGCGCGCGTACGACCGCGCGCGTGCAGGAGAGGACGTGGAATTGAAGGCGCGGCGGGTGACCGTGCATTCCTTGCAAATGGCCATTCGCCCTGAGCCTGTCGAAGGGTCTAACGAACGGCCCGTCCGTACTTCGATAAGCTCAGCACGAACGGACCTTGGGCTGGACTCAACTTTCGCCACCACCGCCGGCCGCCCGGACCCCTACGATCCTTCCGCACCGCTCGAACTCGCCGAGAGCGTCACGCTGGAAGCCATGGTCAGCAAGGGCACCTATATCCGCTCTCTTGCACGGGATATCGCGCTGGCCCTTGGAACGCGCGGCCATGTTACCTACCTGAGGCGGACCAAAGCCGGGCCCTTCCGCGAGGAACAGGCGATTTCGCTGGACAATCTCAACGAAATCGGCAAGGGCGCGCGGCTTGAAGACCTCCTCCTGCCAATAGAGGCGGGGCTGGACGACATCCCGGCCCTTTCCCTCGATCCGGAGCAAGCGCAGGCGGCCCGTCAGGGTCGGGTCATTTCCGGAATGCCCCATGCAGACGGGCTCTATTTCGCGAAGTCGGGCGACGTCCCGGTGGCGCTGGTGGAGATCGAAGGCGGCACGATGCGGATCGTGCGGGGTTTCAACCTTCCAGATGTCGCGGAGTGAAAATGAATGTCGGTTACCACCGAACGCAAAGCTGAGATCATCAAGGACAATGCCCAGGCCAAGGGCGATACCGGTTCGCCGGAAGTGCAGGTCGCGATCCTGACCGAACGGATCCGCAATCTGACCGAGCACTTCAAGGACAACCACAAGGATAATCACTCGCGCCGTGGCCTGCTGATGATGGTCAATAAGCGTCGCAACCTGCTCGCCTATCTCAAGAAGAAAGATGTCGAGCGGTACAACGCGCTGATCCAGAAGCTGGGTCTTCGCAAGTAAGAGTTTTCTCGGAGGGGCGGCTCACCAAGGGCCGCCCCTTCGTCTATCCACCTCCACGCAATTCGGCTGGGGATGGACAATGGGGCATCAGAAGCGCCCCGCACCGGACCGGGACGGTATCCCCGGCAGTAGGCCCCGCGCACGCAATGTGGCGGTGCGGGTTCAAAAGGAAAATCAATGTTCGATACGAAAACAGTCAGTCTGGAGTGGGGCGGAAAGACCCTCACTCTGGAAACCGGCCGCATTGCCCGTCAGGCCGACGGCGCCGTGCTGGCCACCTATGGCGAAACCGTGGTGCTGTGCGCCGTGACCGCCGCCAAGAAGGTGAAGGACGGGCAGGACTTCTTCCCCCTCACCGTCAACTACCAGGAAAAGTTCTCCGCCGCCGGGCGCATCCCGGGTGGCTTCTTCAAGCGCGAGGCGCGCCCGACCGAGAAGGAAACGCTGGTTTCGCGCCTGATCGACCGCCCGGTGCGGCCGCTGTTCCCCGAAGGTTTCTATAACGAAATCAACGTGATTGCGCAGGTTCTCAGCTTCGATGGCGAGACCGAGCCGGATATTCTCGCGATGATCGCCGCTTCGGCTGCACTGACCATCAGCGGCGTGCCCTTCATGGGGCCGATCGCCGCCGCGCGCGTCGGCTTCCGCAACGGCGAATACGAACTCAACCCGACGCAGGATGCTGCGCTGGACGAAGAAGGTCGCCTCGACCTCGTCGTCGCCGCGACCAATGACGCGGTGATGATGGTCGAATCCGAAGCCAAGGAACTGACCGAGGAAGAAATGCTCGGCGCCGTCATGTTCGCGCACGACGAATGCCGCAAGGTGATCGGCGCAATCATCGACCTGGCCGAACAGGCCGCCAAGGATCCGTGGGAACTCGCCTCGACCGACGATAACGCGGACATGAAGTCGGCGATCAAGCAGATGATCGGCGACGACATTGCTGCGGCCTACAAGCTGACCGACAAGTCCGCACGTTCGGATGCGCTGAACGAAGCGCGCGAGAAGGTGAAGGTTCACTATTCGAGCGAAGAGTTCGACGGCCAGCAGAAGATGACCGCAATCAAGCTGACCAAAAAGCTGGAAAGCGAGATCGTCCGCGGTGCCATCCTCAAGGACGGCACCCGCATTGACGGCCGCAAGCTGGACCAGGTTCGCCCGATCGAGGCGATGGTCGGCTTGCTGCCCCGCACGCACGGTTCTTCGCTGTTCACGCGCGGTGAAACGCAGGCGATCTGCACCACCACGCTGGGCACCAAGGATGCCGAGCAGATGATCGACGGGCTGGAAGGTCTTTCGTACAACCACTTCATGCTGCACTATAACTTCCCGCCCTACTCGGTCGGCGAAGTGGGTCGCTTCGGCTTCACCGGTCGTCGCGAAATCGGCCACGGCAAGCTCGCATGGCGCGCGCTGCACCCCGTGCTGCCGAGCCATGAGGACTTCCCGTACACGATCCGCGTGTTGTCGGACATCACCGAGTCCAACGGCTCGTCCTCGATGGCGACCGTGTGCGGTGGTTGCCTCTCGATGATGGACGCAGGCGTTCCGATCGAACGTCCGGTCTCCGGCATTGCGATGGGCCTGATCCTCGAAGGCGACGATTTCGCCGTGTTGTCCGACATTCTGGGTGACGAAGATCACCTGGGTGACATGGACTTCAAGGTTGCAGGTTCGGAAGCCGGCATCACCACCATGCAGATGGACATCAAGGTTGCCGGCATCACGCAGGAAATCATGGCCAAAGCGCTGGAACAGGCGAAGGCTGGTCGCACCCACATTCTGGGTGAGATGGCCAAGGCTCTGGGCTCTTCGCGCACCGGCGTTTCCAAGCACGCACCGCGTATCGAGACGATGCAGATCGACAAGTCGAAGATCCGCGACGTTATCGGCACGGGCGGCAAGGTGATCCGCGAGATCGTGGCCGAAACCGGCGCCAAGGTGGACATCGACGACGAGGGCGTGATCAAGATCAGCTCCTCCAACGCCGACGAGATCGAAGCCGCGAAGAAGTGGATCGAAGGCATCGTCGAAGAGGCGGAAGTCGGCAAGATCTACACCGGCAAGGTCGTCAACATCGTCGATTTCGGTGCGTTCGTGAACTTCATGGGTGGCAAGGACGGCCTCGTTCACGTCTCCGAGATGAAGAACGAGCGGGTTGAAAAGCCGACCGATGTCGTTTCCGAAGGCCAGGAAGTGAAGGTCAAGGTCCTCGAGATCGACAACCGCGGCAAGGTCCGCCTGTCGATGCGTGTCGTTGACCAGGAAACCGGCGAAGAGCTGGAAGACACCCGCCCGCCGCGCGAACCGCGTGGCGACAAGCCGCGCG
>NZ_CAXQBM010000033.1:0-10030 GCF_964222115.1 Alteriqipengyuania sp. | reverse complement strand
TGCTCTTCCGATCTGTGCTGACCGACAAGGGGATCGAGGGCTTCCTGAAAGACTGGCAGTCCACCGGGCAGTCGATCCTGTAGGGGCTGAAAGCTGAGCGAAGAGACCCCTCTCGACCGGTTCAAACGGGCGCTGACCGGCGGCGCGCGGGCGATCGCGCGCGAGCCCGAGGTTGAGGTCGCATGGAGTGCGGACCGCCCCGGCGCGGCGGGCAAGAATTTTCGCGTACCTCTGCCCGGCCGCCAGCTGCCGCCCGAGCAGGCCGCCGAAGCGCGCGGTTTTGCCGATAGCTTCGCGCTCAAGATCCGCCTGCACGATGGCGCGCTGCACGATTCCGGAGCACCCGGCGATCCGGTCGCGCGCGCCGTCTACGACGCGGTCGAGCAGGTCCGCTACGAAGCACTGGGCGCGCAAGGGTTCGCGGGCGTGGGCGAGAACCTCGCCGCGGCAACCGAGCTGCGCGCTGCCAGCGATCCGATTGCCCGCGCCACTGAAGCGCGCGACGTACCGCTCTCCTCCGCCGTGTCGCTGATGATGCGCGAGGCGCTGACCGGCCAGCCGATCCCCGAACGCGCGAGGAAGGGCGTCGATCTGGTCCGCAAGTTCGTGAACGAGCGCACCGGCGGCGATTTTTCCGCATTGGCGGACAAGCTGGACAACCAGCGCGCATTCCAGGAACTCTCGATCGAGATGCTGCGCCAGCTCGACCTCATCCAGGGCGCGGACACCTCGCCCGAGGATGCGGACGAGGAGGGCGATGACGAAGACGGCGAAACGCCTGAAGACGACACCGACGAGGACGAGGGGGGCGACCAGTCGCCGCAGCAATCGCCCGAAGCCGCCTCCGAAATGGCCGAAGGCGAATCGGACGATGATGGCGAGGCGGAGCTTTCCGAAGAGGAAGGCGACAGCGACGATGCGGGGGACGACGGCGAGGAGGGCATGATGCCCGTGCGCCCGAATCGCCACTGGACCGACATCCCTGACGATTTCGACTACAAGGTCTATTCGAAGAAATTCGACGAGGAAATCGCGGCGACCGAGCTGTGCGATGCCGAGGAACTGGACCGGCTGCGCACCTATCTCGACAGCCAGTTGACGGGCCTGCAGCACGTCGTCACCCGGCTTGCCAATCGGCTCCAGCGGCGGCTGATGGCGCAGCAGAGCCGCAGCTGGGATTTCGACCAGGAAGAAGGAATGCTCGATGCCGCGCGGCTGGCCCGCGTGGTCGTCAGCCCCGGTCACTCGCTGTCCTACAAGCGCGAGCGGGAGACCGAGTTCAAGGACACGGTCGTCACCCTGCTGATCGACAATTCGGGCTCGATGCGCGGGCGCCCCATCTCCATCGCCGCGATCAGCGCGGATATCATCGCGCGCACGCTGGAGCGGTGCGGGGTGAAGACCGAGATCCTCGGCTTCACCACACGCGCATGGAAGGGCGGGCATACGCGCGAGAAATGGCTCGCCGATGGCAAGCCGCAGCAGCCCGGTCGCCTCAACGACCTGCGCCACATCGTCTACAAGCAGGCCGACGAGCCGTGGCGCCGTGCGCGCCGCAATCTCGGCCTGATGATGCGCGAAGGGCTGCTGAAGGAGAATATCGACGGCGAGGCGCTGATGTGGGCGCACACCCACCTGCTCGCCCGGCCCGAGGATCGCCGCATCCTGATGGTGATCTCCGATGGCGCGCCGGTGGACGATTCCACCCTCTCGGTGAACCGCGCAGGCTACCTGGAGGCGCACCTGCGCAAGGTGATCGACTGGATCGAGAAAGCCAGCCCCGTGCAGCTGGTCGCCATCGGCATCGGCCACGATGTGACGCGCTACTACAAGCGCGCAGTGACGATCATGGATGTCGAACAGCTGGGCGGCACGATGATCGGGCAGATGGCCGACCTGTTCGAGGTGGAGGGGTAGGCATGGAGACGGTGACGCTCTGGCGACCGACGGGCCCCGAAGAACTCAAGTTAGTCGAAGAATCGGGATGGACGGCATGGCCGCCGCGTCTTCCCGAGCAACCGATCTTCTATCCGGTTACGACGGAAGAGTACGCGGTGAAGATCGCCCGCGACTGGAATGTGCCTGCGAGTGGCTCCGGCTTTGTGACCCGGTTCAAGGTTCAAAAAGACTATCTCGACAAGTACGAGGTGCAGGAAGCCGGTGGCAGAGCCCATACCGAGTATTGGATCCCTGCCGAAGACATCGACGCATTCAACGATGCGATTGTCGGCAAGATCGAGGTGGTTCGGAGCTTTCCCGAAGAATGATCTCATCGATTTGCCGCATGGCTTTTGCTGGGTTACAGCAGTAACTCACCACGGGGAGAGCGGCAATGGAACTGGGTGCGTTTTCGATCAGCCTTGCGGTGCAGGACCTCGCGAAAAGCCAAGCCTTCTACGAGAAGCTGGGCTTTACGAAGACCGGCGGCGAGGGCGGCTATGCGATCCTCGTCAACGGCAGCACGATCATCGGTCTTTTCGAGAAGATGTTCGAGAAGAACATCCTCACCTTCAATCCCGGCCTCACCAATGATGCGGAGCGGATCGCGAATTTCGCTCCGCTCGACGATTTTACCGATGTGCGCGACCTGCAGGCCGAACTGGAAGCCAAGGGCATCGCCTTCGCCCAGCGCGCCGATGCCGGTACCGATGGTCCGGCCTCCTTCGTGATCGAGGACCCGGACGGCAACCCGATCCTGGTCGACCAGCACTTCCCGCGTCCCGGCAAGGGCTGACAAGGGCGCCGTGTCCCGGCACGGCCCTTGGCGCAAGAGGGTAGACCCGCTAGCCACGCGGGCATGAGCCAGAACCCCATGTCCGTTTCGCAAGCCGTCACTTCGCGCCGTTCGGTGCGCGAATTCCTCGATACGCCCGTGCCGCTGGAAACCATCCGCCGCGTCATGGACACCGCGCGCTGGGCGCCATCGGGCTGTAACTACCAGCCGTGGGAAGCGACCATCCTGACCGGCGAGCCACTCGCCGCCTTGCGCGAAAAGCTGCGCGCTGCACCCATGCAGCAACCCGACTACGACTGGGACGCGCCCAAGGCGGAGGATCGCTACAAGCGCCGCCTCTACGAACTTTCCGCCAGCATGTTCGAATCGCTCGGGATCGAGCGCGATGACAAGGCGGGCCGTGCCGCCGCGACGGGCCGCAACGTGGTCAGCTTCGGCGCGCCCGTCCTCCTGCTGTGCTATTTCCCGCGCCTAATGAAGGAGGCGCAATGGTCCGACACGGGCATGTGGCTGCAGACAATCATGCTTCTGCTGCGCGAGGAGGGGCTCGATTCCTGCCCGCAGGAATTCATGGCCTACTACGCCGATCCGATCATGGAGCACATCGGCGTCTCGCAAGACACGCACCGCTTCTTCTGCGGCATGGGCATCGGCTATCGCGACCCGGATGCGCCGGTGAACAGCTTCGATCGCAACCGCATTCCGCTCGACGAGCATGTGCGTTTCGAAGGCTTCGAATAGGGATCGCTTGACGCGCCATGCGCCGCGCGTAAGTCCGCGCGCATGACCGACACGCCGCAACTCAAGCTGTTCAACAGCCTGACCCGCCAGCTCGAAACCTTCGAGCCGATCCACGATGGCGAGGCGCGCGTCTATACCTGCGGGCCGACGGTCTATAACTACCCGCATATCGGCAATATGCGCGCCTATGTGTTCGCGGACGTGCTGGGCCGCACGCTGCGCTTTCGCGGTTACGACCTCACCCACATCATCAACATCACCGATGTCGGCCACCTGACCGACGATGCCGATGCGGGCGAGGACAAGCTGGAGAAGATGGCTGCGCAGCAGAAACAGTCGATCTGGGACATCGCCGCGCATTACACGGAGGCCTTCAAGGCGGACGTGAAGGCGCTCAACATCCGCGAGCCCGCGCAATGGTCTGTCGCGACCGACTATATCGAGGAGATGATCGACTTCGCGAAGGCAATCGAGGGCAAGCACTGCTACCAGCTGGAGAGCGGGCTCTATTTCGATGTCTCGACCGTGGAGGACTACGGGCGGCTGGCGCGGGCGCAGACCGAAGAAGGCGAGAGCCGGATCGGCGATGTAGAGGGCAAGCGCAATGCCGCTGACTTCGCGATCTGGCGCACCACGCCCGAGGGCGAGACGCGGCAGATGGAATGGGAGTCCCCGTGGGGTCGCGGAGCGCCGGGCTGGCACCTCGAATGCTCGGTGATGGGCGGCAAGCTGCTCGGCTTTCCGTTCGACATCCACACCGGCGGGATCGACCACCGCGAGATCCACCATCCGAACGAGATCGCGCAGAACCAGGCCTTCTGCGGGTGCGGCGGTCTTGACGAGGCGACGCACTCGGGCGCGCGCATCTGGATGCACAACAACTTCCTCGTCGAGCGGTCCGGCAAGATGAGCAAGTCTTCGGGCGAGTTCCTGCGGCTGCAACTGCTGATCGACAAGGGCTATCACCCGCTCGCCTACCGGATGATGTGCCTGCAGGCACACTACCGCAGCGAACTGGAATTTTCGTGGGAGGGGTTGGGCGCAGCGCTGACACGACTGAAGCGGATGGTGATGTCGGTGCAGCCTCTGCGCGACCTTGCGGAAGAGGGAATTGCAGCTTCGACAGGTCCGAAGGTTGAGCCGCTCCTCCTTCGGTTCATCGAAGCAATATCGGATGATCTCAATACCCCCGTCGCGCTCACTGCTCTTGAGGACATCCTCGCACTCAAGAAGGTCGACTCGGGTGAGAAGCTGGCAGCGGTGGCTGGGTTGGACGGCGTTCTCGGCCTCGACCTGCTCGAACTCTCTCGCGAAGATTTGCGCATCCGGCCCAAGGATGCGCAGATCACCGAGGCCGAAATCGAAGACGCGCTCGCCCGCCGCAAGGCTGCGCGGGCGGATAGGGACTTCGCCACTTCCGATGTGATCCGTGACGAACTTACCGCCAAGGGTGTCGAGGTGATGGACGGCGATCCGCTCGGCTGGGAGTGGAAGCTCTGACAATCCCCCTCCCGCTTGCGGGAGGGTTAGGGGTGGGCAATAGTCGAGAGGTGCCGAACTGGACCCACCGAGACACCAAGCGCGCCCGTGAATTGCGGAATGACGCAACACCTGCAGTGCGTGAGCTCTGGAAGCACCTCGCGAAGTCGCAACTTGGCGTGAAATTCAGTCGGCAAATGCCGGTAGGGCCCTTCTTTGCCGATTTCCTGTGCCGCTCACGTAAGGTGATCGTCGAACTCGATGGGTTCTCGCACGATGTGCAGCCGGAGCGGGATAGGTCGCGTGACGAGTTGCTGCTTCGCGAGGGATACCGAGTTCTGCACTTCTCAAACGAGGACGTACTCGGCAATGCAGAAGGTGTGATCGAAATCATCCGCCAAACGCTCCAGCAGGAACCCACCCCCGGCCCCTCCCGCAAGCGGGAGGGGAGCGCATGACCACCGCCGTTCTTTCCGCGCTGATCCGCCCGCTGGTCGAGCCGCGCCTGCCCGACTGGGTCGAGCCGCTGTGGTTCACCAGCCAGGAAGAGGCCATCGAGCTGGCGCCGCGCGCAGAGATCGGCTGGTTCGACTTCACCCAGCCCGAGCCGATGGTCGATACGGTGACTGCCGCGACCGGCCTGAAGTGGCTCAACTCGATCTATGCCGGGCTCGATTTCCTGCCGCTCGACCTGCTGCGCCAGCGCGGCACCATCGTCACCAACGGGGCGGGGATCAATGCGATCACCATCGCCGAGTATATCGTGATGCTGATGCTCGCGCACGCCAAGGGCTACCGCGAGGTGGTGCGTGCGCAGGGCCGGCACGAGTGGCTGCTCGACAGTCCGGGCAAGCGCGAATTGCTGGGCGAGCGGGTGCTGCTGTTCGGTCTCGGCGCGATCGGATCGCTCGTGAAGCCGCGCCTCGAAGCCTTCGGGATGGAGGTGGTGCCGGTGCGCCGCTCGGGCGCAGAAGGCGCGCTGAAGCCCGATGAATGGCGCGGCGAGCTAGGCGAGTTCGACTGGGTAATCCTCGCGCTGCCTTCCACGCCCGAAACCCGCCACATGATCGGTGCGGACGAGCTTGCGGCGATGAAAAGCAGCGCCGTATTGGTCAACTTCGCGCGCGGCGACGTGGTGGACCAGCAGGCGCTGGTTGCGGCGCTGGAAGCCAAGAGCATCGAAGCCGCGCTGCTCGATGTGACCGACCCCGAACCGCTGCCCGAGGATCACCCGTTGTGGCAGCTTGAGAACGCGCAGGTCACCATGCACCTCTCGGGCAGGGCGCAGACGAAGATGTTCCAGCGCAGCGCCGACCGTTTTATCGAGAACCTGGCGCGCTGGCATGCGGGCGAGCAGGTCGCGCCGCAGATGGATCTCGCGCTAGGCTATTGAACGTGACAAAGCCTGAGGCCTGACACACCTGACACAGTGTCATGGCACCAAAAACCCGCGCACAGATCACGCATCTTCCAGCACCAGGAATTCGCAGGTGACGACAAGGCGCGGGCCCGAACCATCCGCAGCCTCCAGCACATGGTCGACCGCGCAGATCGTTGCGTCGGCCACCAGCCGACCGGGCAATGCGAATTCGTGATCGGGCAGGCACGCGATGAGGGCTTCGCCGCCCTCGATTGCCTCGGGCCCTTCGAAGGCGATGCGCAAGCTGTGGCGCGTGCCGGCAAAGGTGATGCTGGCCCAGCTGCGTTCGCGATGCTCGATCACGGTCCCGTGCCCCAATGCGAGATTGCGCAAGGCGTTTTCTAGCCGCCCGGCATGGCCGCGACGGATCGGCGGGGCTGGGGCGGGGGAGATGGGATCAGCCCGCATGTTCGGTCTCCCGCCATGCGTTCATGAAGCCATCGACGCGAGCCTCCGTCCCAGTGCGCGGGATGCGCCCGTTGCGCAGGTCCAGCACGAAGCGCGGATCGTGCGCCGCCAACCGCCCGAATTTCGTCGCGGGCATGTCGAATTCCCGCAGGAACTTCTCTATCCTTCGAATCAGCATATTTTCCCTCATCGTGACCGAATCATTTGCCGCGGTGAAGGATTGCTCGCCCCCGAAATCCTACTTGTCTAGGAAAAATCTTTTGCTATAGGAAAATGCGTATGAGCGAAGACCCCGCACCCGAGCCGCCGAGCGGTGGCGATGCTGCACGCGCCCGGCTGCTGGAGCTGGCCCATGCGCGCGGCTCCAGCCTCGCCGGGCTTTCGGCGCTAATCGGGCGCAATTCCAGCTATCTCCAGCAGTTCATCCGCAAGGGCAGCCCGCGCAAGCTGGAAGAGCAGGACCGGCGGACACTGGCGGAGTTCTTCGGGGTGGACGAAAGCGAGCTGGGCGGGGTGCCCGATAGCGCGAAGGATAAATCCTACGCATCATCCCGGGGAGGCGCCTTGGGCGACGAGGACATGTACGCGATCCCGCGCCTCTCCCTCGCCGCCGCCGCCGGGCCCGGCCAGTTTGCGGGCGGTGAGGAACCGTTCGACAATTTCGGCTTTTCGGGCCGCTGGCTGCGCGAGAACGGGTTCGATCCCAAAATGCTCTCTGCGTTGACCGTGGAGGGCGATTCGATGGAGCCGCTGCTACGCCACGGGGACGAGATCCTGGTCGATCGCGGATCGCGGTTCGAGCGTGACGGGGTGCACGTGGTGCGTATGGGCGATGCGCTGATGGTCAAACGGCTGGCGAGCGCAGGGGCCGGACGGATCGCGCTGCTGAGCCAGAACCTCGCCTACCCGCCGATCGAGGTTTCGCTGGAAGAGGTCGATGTGCTGGGCCGTGTGGTGTGGAAGAGCGGGCGTTTGTGAGATCATCGCACCTGCCCATCCGGCGGCAACACGCTTGACCTCCGGACCGAATCATGCAAAGCAAACCTGTCACTAAGACAAGGCTGCTTGGTGTAGTGCCAAATACTATTGGCATGCACTCCAGCGGCGATCGAACCGCAGGGAGATGCGCATGACCACGTTACTGAACTCCGGAAGCAAGAAATGGGCGCTGGCACTCGCCGTGCTCGCTCCTGCAAGCTTTCTCGCCGCGATACCCTGGCTGAAGGACCAACCCGACGGCATCGTTTACCTGTTCGCCGGTATCGCCGCGACAATCACGGTGCTGGCCAGCTTTGCGCTGGCGGTGATCGAGGACCGCAAGATGGATGAGTGGCATCGCACCGCCTCGCGCTTCGCCAGCCAATGGGGCTGGATCACGGGTGGCGGGATTGTTGCGATCCTGCTGGCCCTGCCGCCGGTTCACGGGGCGATTATCGGATTGAGCGCAACGATGGCCGGGATCCCCGATCCCGATCCCACGCTGGTCGTGATGGCCTTCACGCTCGGCTTCATGGCGGTCGTGCTGGCGCAGGCGCTGTGCACGATGGTGCTGAGCGTGATCTGGCGTGCGCGCAAGTCGCGCTCCGAGTAGGGCTGCCGCGTGAAGAACACGATCAGGGTGCTGCGCGCGGAGCGCCGGTGGAGCCAGGCCGAACTGGCGGAGCGGGTGGGCGTGTCGCGCAACTCGATCAATTCGATCGAGAACGGGCGCTACGATCCCTCGCTCTCGCTGGCCTACGCCATCGCCGATGCGTTCGAGACAGGCGTGGAAGACGTGTTCCTGCGGGGGCAGTGAATGCCTGCGCTCAGGATGGCGGAGCGCGGTAGTCCGGGTCCTGCAAGGAGATCATGTAGTCGGCCACGAGCCGCACGTCCTCGTCATCCAGCCCCACATCCATGATGTCCGGGTAGTTGTGCGCATCGCGCAGGTAGGCAGTCAGCGTTGCACGGGTCAGCCCTTCGCGGTTGGCGATGGCGGGGAAGGTCGGCGCTTGCGGGAGCGGGGAGAGAGTACCCGGCGCCACCGCATGGCAGCTGCCGCACACCGCGTTCACCAGCATCGGCACGCCATCTTCGTCCGTTTCGGCTAGAGCGGCGCGCTGCTGCTTGGTCGTGGCCGAGCCGACCGGCGCTTCGGGCTTGGTCGACTGGAAGCCGGCAAGGACTAGCGTGCCGACCGACGCGAACAGGACGAGATGGGTTTGCATGATGACTTTCTCCCCCGACATTCCATTGGCGGGATACTCGCGCTCGGCGCGGCAATCAAACCGGTTCGAGCCCCCCCTGTGAGAAGGCCTGCCGAGGTGGCAGGCCGGTCCGCCCTCGACGAAACCCGTCGGCTCGCCATCCGGGTTGATCCCGCACGACGACTGGCTAGCCTAGGGATAACAACCGGACGAGAAGGGGTGAGAACTATGATCCGATCCAAGCTTGCCGGCCTGGCTGCCATCGGTGTTGCGGCAATGGCTGTGTCGATAATGGTGGGCGACGATGCTCGCGCATACCAGAGCAGTGACACGCTGGATGTCAACGAGGCGGTGCAATGCATCGCGCAGTCGAGCAGGATCGGAGGCCATCAGAGTGCGACCAGTCGATGGTCGTCAGCCGTGGAATCCTGGAGGAGCTACGGCGTGTATTCGGACCAGGAAGAGTCCAGGTTCAAATCGATGGTGGCTGCGATGAATCGATCGAATGCAGGGATCAACTCGGTCATCAGGCAGTACAACCGTGAGTGCGAGGGCGTGAGAATGACGCGAAGCATGCACCAACAGCTGTGTACGGGCGTCAACAATAATTTCTGCCGGTCTTTCGACTTCTGACTTTTCGGCCACGAATTCGGCTCGGCTGGCCTTGTCTGCAGACCACTGGTGATCCATTTCCTTCCATATGACCGAAACGACCTCCCCCCGAATGTCTCCCATGAAAGCCGCGATCCTGCCGGTGACGCCGCTGCAGCAGAACTGCTCGCTGATCTGGTGCACCGCCACCAACAAGGCCGCGCTGGTCGATCCCGGCGGCGATCTCGACAAGCTGAAGGCGGGCGTTGCCAAGGCGGGTGTGGAGCTGGAGAAGATCCTCATCACTCACGGCCATCTCGACCATTGCGGGCAGGCGGGGATGCTGGCCAAGGAACTGGGCCTGCCGATCGAAGGCCCGCACGAGGCGGACCGATTCTGGATTTCGCGGCTGGACGATGATGGCGCCCGCTGGGGCATGGAGGCCGCAAGTTTCGAGCCCGACCGCTGGCT